>NZ_DLHL01000006.1 GCF_002483225.1 Gemmatimonas sp. UBA7669
ACCGGTTTTTCAGCACCCTGCTAAAGGTTCATCGACGTGAAAGGAGAACGCCGGCGAAAACGGAAGCCTTTAGCAACTCCACTATAGGATGGGTACCTATGAGGGGCGCAAGCGGAATCCTAACGAACTGTAGTGCTAACGCCCTTACGGCCCAAAGTCTTGACCGACTAGCCTCGAATGCCGCCATTCCCTCGTAGACACCCTGAGCGAAAGACCTGCGAACTAGGAACCTCAGAGAGTTTCTAGCCGCAGGAAGAACGTGCACAACACCAAGACTTGGGAGCCACTCACCACGAAAGGTCTGGGCTGTCAATTGCGAGAAAAGTGAAGACTCTTCTCCTGGAGTCAAAGCGCCCTCTCGATATCCGTACATTTCGTCAAACGGGAACTGCTGTACCAGATCAGCACGTATGCACATATTGGCGCCAAACGGGTGCTGGTTGCCTGAAAAGAATCGCCTTGGTTCTCCCAGGTCCAAACCGGAATACAGCCAAGGCAACACCTCGAAGACGTGTGAGGTCCAAGTTCGTTCTGGACCCAAGAATCTTGGGATTACTGGGCCACCAAAATAAACTGACGGTCCGGGATCTGATAGAACCGCGATATAGCCCTCGACGAAGTGTGGTTCGACCAATACGTCGTCGTCGAGGTAAAGAACCCATTCGCCACTCGCTTCGACGGCACCACGATTCCGAGCGTTAGAAAGTCCCGGGCGGTCCTCAGTGAGCCAACGGAAGCCAAGAGCGCTCGCGTTATCTCTTAGAAACTCCGGTGTCGAGTCTGTGCTGGCGTTGTTAATGACGAGTACTTCAACGCTGTCACCAGCACGAAAAGTACTGGCCTTGAGGGAACGGAGCGTCTGTTCCAGAAGTGCCACACGATTCCAGGTACAGATGACGATAGAAAGAATCATAGCGACTTAGCGGCCTCTTCCACCTAGCGACTCCGCCAGAGATAGAGCAGACACAAGGCCGTCCACTTGCGAAGTCTCGGTAAATCGCCGCAGTGTCCGATCTCGCGCTGCTGCCCCAAATCTCCGCCGCAGTTGAGGATCATGTAGGAGTTCGGTGATTGCGTCCGCTAACCCGACAGTGTCACCTGGGCGGACGAGCCGACCAGTGACTTCAGGATCTACTGCTTCTCTGAGTCCTGGCAAGTCCGAAACGATCAGTGGAATGCCAGACGATGCTAACTCCACCGAAGAGACGGTAAACGAGTCCCATCCAGTTGAAGCAACTACCCCTATGGAGACGCTCTTGTGGATCTCAGATATGTCAGATCGGTATCCTCCAAACGTAATGTAGTCTCTCAGCCGTGGGTCAATTATCCTACCATCCAGCCGCGATTTATCGCTCTCCGTGTTTCCAACAAGGAGGAGGTGAGCATCTGTGATCCCACGCCTGACAATAGTCTGGAACGCATCAATTAGGACATGGACACCTTTGCGTTCCTCCATATGCCCAGAGAAGAACACGATACTACGATCACGAGGTATGCCAAACAAATTGTACGCGTACTCGGAAGTTTCGGCTGAGGGACAATACCTCTCGGTATCGACGCCAATTGGACACACTACAGTGCGCTTAGGTGGAATTGCACTTCCGAGAACACCTCGCTCTCTCATGCCTTCGGATTCAAAGACAAAAACGTCAGGTCGGTGCTTCGACATTAAGAACTGAAGCCTCCTTGCGGGTCGAAGCAGCCACGGATATATCGAGCTTATCGACGCCCCCCAGTATGAAACGACATTCTGTATGCAACCACCCCGAAGTGCTGAGTTGATGCTTGCCGAAACTGGCAGATCGAAAGCAAGGCAAGATCCGATATTTCTCTCGCAAAGCCATCGAGAGAAATCAGCAAGCTGAGCGCTAGAGCTCTGTCGGTAGGCAACCTCGAACACCTCTTCGGCGTGCTCGTCTAGAAGCCAAGATCTACCGCCAGAAAGAGAACGATAGCCCAGAAAGATTCTACCACCGGCGCCAAGATGCAGCCTCATGGCACGCGCAAATGCGAGCTCCAGATTGCGAATTGCGTAACCCGTATTGCTCTCGCAGTGAAAAAGCAGGAGACCGTTGGGCTTTAGCTTGGAGGGGCTCATCGCTCAGGTCGAAGAGGCGTGAGCAGCGTCACGCTCCAAAAGTGCCCGGTAGCCTTCGCTTGATTGTGAGAGTTCGCGATGATGCCCTTCGGCTACAACTCGTCCCTTCTCCATGACTATGAGGTGATCTGAGGCGACAATTGTTGATAGTCGGTGCGTAATCATAATGATCGTGTGGTTGCGCTTCAAATCTACGAGCGTTCCAATGATCTCTGATTCCGTTTGATTATCCAAAGCTGATGTGGGTTCGTCTAACACCAAGACCTTCGCCTCGCGATAAAGCGCTCTAGCTATGCCAAGGCGCTGGCGCTGGCCACCACTGAGCCGGGACCCGCGTTCTCCTACGCGAAACTCAACTCCTTCGGCGGTACTTCTGACGAATTCTAGGAGTTGTGCTGCTACTAACGCCTTCTGGAGCCGTACGTGATCAACCGGACCCTCTGCCCCAAATACGATGTTGTCCAGGATCGTACCATCGACGATAAAAATTCCTTGAGGAACGTATCCAATCGAAGCGAGCCAAGCCGAACCAACTTCAGCCAGACTCTTGTCGGCGATTCGCACTTCACCAGACTCTGGGGGCAACAGGCCCAAAAGGATATCAGAGAGGGTGCTCTTGCCTGACCCAGAGACTCCAACTATCGCCGTTAGCGCATTTCCTGGTATGTGGGCGCTCACTCTTTCAAGGACGGCGGTACTGGTGCCAGGGTACTTAAACGAGACGCTATCGACGGTAATGCACTCTGTCGCGCCTATGGAGATGAGCCCCGCATCACGATAGCGCACAGCTCCGTCGTGCGGTGTAAGAGCGCGGCCGGAAAGTGCGTCAGCAGAGATCTCATCAATTACGGGCAGGTTAGAACGGATCTGCGAGATCGCCTTAAATATTGCTTGTCCAGCCGGAAGCAGACGGTAGCCTGTTACTGCGAAGAGACTTAGCAATGCGACAACGTTGGCTCGGCTCTCACCCTGATACAGCAGAACTGTAGCAAGAAGTAGCATAGACGAGAATGCAATGGTTTCAAGCAGAAAGCGTGGCACATCTCCGAGAACGCCAATTACCGATTCCGATGCGTTCGCGGCTGAGGATGACGCCAAGTAGGCAACACGATAGTACTCTTCTCGCCCGGCGACTCGTATCTCTTTGAGGCCGCCGAGGCCCTCTGTAAGCAATCGAAGCTTTCTTTGGCCGAGTCGCCATACGTTCTCCCCATGTGTGACTAGCTTCGTCCGCACAACAAGAAATAGAATAGCGTAGCCCCCGCCAATCAACCCTCCGAGAAACAGTACAATTAGAGGCTTGTACAAGGAAAGCCCAACAAAAATCACCAAGGCGATTGCGCCTTGGCTTGTGATGATGAGGGCAGGTTGAAGGACGTTAAACGCGAAGCGCGGTGCACCTACAGACACCCTGCTAATTAGGTCGGATGAATTAGTCGAAGCAATCTCTACATAAGGCCGGTACAGATAATAGGTCAGCAGATCTTTCTGGATGGAATGGCCAACAGAAAGAGAGAACTTATACGTAACCCAAACGGCAGCGGCAGCCATCATATTGGAGAACGCAACCAGCACCATCATAGCGATCGCGAATACAAGAACCGCTTGAAGGTCTGTTTCAATGCCCAGCCACTTCACAATCGTAATTGCGAGTTCGTTCTCCTGGAGAACTGTCGGATTAGACAGAAGTGCGAGGAAAGGCGCGACAGATCCTGCGCCCAAGACTTGCAACATCGCCACTAGGACGAAGAAGAGCTGGATGGCCACAAAGAGTCTCTTTTGTCTGGAAGACAGAAGAGCAAGCATCTGCTTGATTCGTGGACCCGAATCTTCTCTGTTTGAACGCTCGGTCACAACCAACCCCGTAGCTTAGCTAGAAAACGGTCGCGCCCCACAGCGGATGGCACATTCCAGCGAGGGACGGCAAAGGTCGGAACGTTGCCGCGTCGAAACCATCCCCCATGAACGAGGAGCCCAGCAGCAGCATGCGGTTCAGCCATCAATCGTTCTGCGTTTCGTGGGGCCAGTCCATACGGATAAGCGACCACATTCAGAAACTGAGTGGGGAAGCGGGTCTCCAGCCACGCCCTTCCCTTTGAAATCTCAAGCGAAACCTCGTCGTCGGAAAGACTGCGTAGATTCGGGTGCGAGTACGTATGATTTCCGAATGTGGCATACTTGGATCCTCGCAATGCAAGCAGGTCAGACTCAGTGCCTATCTGTGGTAGGCACAAGCTACTAGACGTTGCCAAGCGATGTCGGGCACGCCCCTTCTGATCCCAAAGGAAAGTCTGGCGATGAGAGATAGTCCATTGGCCCTTTGATGAGCGCTCGTCCCACACTGGAATCGTCCCAAGAAGCCCGGGAGCGACAAAAACGGTGAAGGGGTATCCGAGTGTCTCGCATACTGATGCGCCGAGAGTTAGCGCACCGAGATATGCGTCGTCGAACGTGATGGCCACTCGCGCAGAACGCGTGTCGCTCACCCGCAACACTTCTTCAAGTGAAACTACATCGAAATGCCGACCGACCGTGCTGAGCTGATTGTGTAGCGATTCGTGTGAAATGTGTAAGCCGCGCTCGCCCTCAGATTCCCTACCTTCCTGCACGCCGTGATACGCTAGAATGAAACTCCCGGAGTTTGGGACTCGCATCGGGAGTTGGCAAAGGAATTTACATGCTACACGTTTCGCAAACTCCCGAATCAAGGAAGCCCCCGGATCAATAGAGCCCCAAGCGGCCCCGTAACTTGTAGTGGTACACGCTTCCAAACCTCGATGGCTAGCCCGAATCCTTTTTCGGTAGGTACTGGGAGGGAGCTGCTGGTTGAATCCGCTGAGTGTACCCAAGGCAAGGATTCATCGCGGCCGCCCCATTGAAGCTTAAACTTGTGCGTCCCAGACCCCGCCGTGCATCGGCCAAAGTTGAACACATCAAAGCCCTGCTCGCACGCGCGTCGAATGAAGGCACCGTACAAGGTCATGTTTGGCGAGATCTTCTGATAGCGCCGCAGTGCCGACGCCCACGAAATCTCCACTTCACGACCGTTCTCAATACCGAAGCCCCCGGCCACCGGCGTGTCGCCCATGTAGGCCACGCCAATCCAGGCCCGCTCACCCAGCGCATCAGCCAGGCGCTCAAAGAAGCGCAGCCCATGTGCCGGCGACCCGAGATCGCGCATGTGCTCCGTGAACACCTTGTGGTATGCCGCCGCATGCTCGCGCCCGAACTTCACCACCAGGCCTTCCTTCTCGCCGCGCCGCACCTGGCTGCGCAGCTTGCTGTCAAAACGCTTGAAGGTGGCCTCATAGTCGCCGGGCACGAGGTCCAGCAGCACCGTAATCTTGCGGTTCACCGGCACCAGGCTGTCGGTGGCCACCGGTTGCCGCGTGCGCAGCTCCACCAGCTTGGCGCCTTGCGCCAGGTCGGCCGCCGCCGCCGTAAGTGCACGCTCTCCCTCGGCGTCAGACAGAGGCCCGCCGTAGCTCACATAGGGCAGCGACACGAGATAATGCCCAAACACCAGGGACTTGACCCGCACCAGCGGCAACACGCCGGCCAGCTCGCCGCCACGCCTGGCAATCAGGTACGGGCAATCATGCCCGTACACATCGCGGTACACGCCCCGCCACTCCCAGCGGTGAAACGTGCTGCCATGCACATGGGCGTCCACGAAGGCGTTCCACGCCATCGCGTCCGCGTCTGTGGCTTGCGATATGATCAACGGGAGTGCGCTCATGAAGCGGCAAAGAGCTCGCGAAAGGAAACGAAGTCAAAGCGCCGCAGCAGTACCTCCAGCTGCGTCGCACACTGATCGAGCCCCCGGTAGTGACGCACGCGCGTGAGCGCGCCCACGGCCAGCCGAGGCTGGCCCGGGTCCACCTCCCAGGGATGCAAGTAAAAGACCGCAGGGCGCCCGTGGCGTAACACCTGCGCGAGGCCGGTTTGCGTGACCCACGCGGGGAACTGCCGGAACCAGCCACCACCCGCCACCGGCACCTTGAAGCCCGCAATGGGCCACACCGCCGGCGGATACTCATGCAGCGGGCCAGCCGGTGTACTCAGCACGTGCGGCGCCACATCGGCCACGGCAGACCCATAGCCTCGGCGCGCAATGGGAAAACGGCTGGAGTCGTAGGTGTAGCCCTCCTCCACCAGGACCCGGGCTGCCCAGGGCACTTCGTCGGTCAGCGAAAAGCTGGGTGCCCTGTAGCCGCGCACCGCCGTGCCCGATGCGTCTTCCAGCACGGCCCGGGCCCGTCGTACATCCTCGCGAAACTCCGACTCACTGACGGTGGGAATGCGCTGGTGCCAGTAACCATGACTGGCCACCTCATGCCCCTGCTGTGCAATGCGCCGAATCAACGCCGGGAATCGCTCGGCCACCCATCCCAACGTAAAGAAGGTGCCGCGGGCGCCCGTGTCGGCACAGAGCTGCAGCAGGCGGTCGGTGTTGCGCTCCACCCGCGACTCCAATTGCTCCCACTGCGAGCGCGCTACATGCGGTTCGAAGGCATTCACCTGGAACCAGTCTTCCACGTCCACCGTGAACACCGGCAGCGCCCGCCCGAAACCGGGCGGACGCAGCGTAGGGTCGGTGTTCACGGCGCGTTCTGCACTAGCGCAGCCTCAATCCCTTCTCACTTGCGGATGCTGTCCTTGCGCGCTCTCGGGAACTTGTCCGACAGCGGGTTCACGTACTCGCGCTCGCCGTGGCCAATGTAGATCTGCCGAGGACGGGCGATCTTCTGCTCCTTGTCGAGAATCATCTCCTCCCACTGCGCCAGCCAGCCCGACACACGCGCCACCGCAAACAGCACGGTGAAGAAGTCGGTGGGGAAGGCCATGGAGCGATAGATGAGCCCCGTATAGAAGTCCACGTTGGGGTACAGCTTGCGGGCAATGAAGTAGTCGTCGGACAGGGCAATGCGCTCGAGCTCGAGTGCAATCTCCAGGTCCTTGTCCATGCCCACCTGCGCAAACACCTCGTCGGCCAACTTCTTCACAATGCGCGCGCGGGGGTCGTAGCTCTTGTACACACGGTGGCCAAAGCCCATCAGGCGCTCGCCCTTGCCGCTCTTCACGCCTTCGATGAAGGCCGGCACGTTCTTCACATCACCAATCTCGGTGATCATGCGCAGTACGGCTTCGTTGGCGCCGCCATGCAACGGGCCAAACAGCGCGGCAATGCCGGCAGCCACCGCCGAGAAGGGATCCACGTGCGAAGAGCCCACGGCGCGCACGGCGTTGGTGCTGCAGTTCTGCTCGTGATCGGCGTGCAGAATGAACAGCACCTCCAGCGCCTTCACGAACACCGGGTTGGCCTCGTACTTGGGCTCCGACATGCGCGCCACCATGGAGAGGAAGTTCTCCGTGTAGCTCAGGTCGTTGTCCGGGTAGATGAAGGGCAGGCCCTTCACATGACGATAGGCAAACGCGGCAATGGTGGGCAGCTTGGCGAGCAGGCGAATGGTGCTGATGTAGCGCTGCTGCGGGTCGTGAATGTCACGCGCCTCCGGATAGAAGCTGGACAGGGCCGCCGTGGCGCTGCACAGCATGCTCATGGGATGCGCGTCGTAGCGGAAGCCTTCGAGGAACTTGCGGATGTTCTCATGCACGTACGTGTGGTACGTGATGTCGTGCACCCAGGCGTCGTACTGCTTCTGGTCGGGCAGTTCACCATTGCGCAGCAGGTACGCCACTTCGAGGAAGGTGGCGTTCTCCGCCAGCTGCTCGATGGGATAGCCGCGATAGCGCAGAATGCCCTTGTCGCCATCGATGAACGTGATGGCGCTGCGGCACGAGGCCGTGTTCATGAACGCCGGATCGTAGCTCAGCAGGCCGAACTCGTCGGGCTCACGCTTGACGGCGCGCAGGTCCATGGCGCGCATGTAGGTGTCGCCTTCCGGCCCTTCGGTGCGCACGGCGGCGCTGTAGGTGGAGCCGGTGCGGTTATCGCGGAGCTCGAGCGTATCGGCGGCCGCGGCGGGGGCAGAACTGGGCTGGCTCATGAGAATACGACGTTCTGGGAGTGTCTCGGGGCGGTGCCGGCCACGCCGGCTCGTTCCTGTAAGGTAAATGCCTGCACGGGGCTATGCGCCCGCCAGTCCTGGTCCGTTCCGGGGACTAATCCACCACGCCGGACAGCGCGTCCCGCCGGAAGCCGTGCTTCTCCATGAGGCGGTAGAGCGTGGTCCGGTCGATGCCGGCCAGACGCGCTGCCTTGGACATGTTCCCACCCGCTCGACTGGTCAGCCGCGAGAGATATTCCTTCTCGAAATGCGCGATGAGGTTGTCCTTGGCCACGTGGAAGGCATCGTTCATGATGTTGGCCGGCAGACCTGTTTCCGCCTGTCCGCCCTCCAGCGGGCCGTCGTCGTACACCGGAATGTCATCGGGCGTGATGGGCCGTCCTGCGTCGGCCACCACGGCCACATGTTCAATGACGTTCTGCAACTCGCGCACATTGCCCCGCCAGGGCCGCGTCTGCAGATAGGCCATGGTATCGGCGTCAAAGCCCGGCGCCGGTGCACCGCTGGCGCGGTGGCGCTCCCAGGAGCGCTTGAGGAAGAACTCGGCCAGCAGCGGAATGTCTTCCACGCGCTTGCGAAGAGGCGGCAGCTTGATGGGCACCACGCGCAGGCGGTAGAACAGGTCCTCGCGCAGAATGCCCTGCTGCACGGCCTCCTGCGGGTCGCGGTTGGTGGCGGAAATGAAGCGCACGTCCACCACGGCATCCTGCGTTTCGCTGCCCAGTCGGCGTACCACGCCGTCCTGCAGCACGCGCAGCAGCTTGGCCTGCAGCGGCTGCTGCATTTCGGTGAGCTCGTCGAGAAACAGCGTGCCGCCGTTGGCCACTTCCAGCAGGCCGGCCTTGTCGCGATCGGCGCCGGTGAAGGCGCCCTTGCGATAGCCGAACATTTCCGACTCGAGCAGGTTGTCGGGCAGGGCCGCGCAGTTCACGGGCACCAGCTTGCGCTGGGCGCGCCGGCTGTGTTTGTGGATGAACTGGGCGATCATTTCCTTGCCCGTCCCGCTTTCGCCACTGATCATCACGCTGGCATCAGTGCCGGCCACTTTCTGGGCCAGGTCCACGGCCTTGCGGAAGGCGGCGGACACCCCCAGCAGGCTGAAAGTGTCGCCGCTGTTGCTGGGGGTGAGCAGGGAGCCCGGCTTGATGGCTTCGCGCGGCTCGCGCGAGGCGGCCGAGGCGTGGGCGGCGCGGCCGACCAGCACCTGCAGGTGGCTGGCACTGAAGGGCTTGGGCAGGTAGTCCCAGGCGCCGGCGCGCAGGGCCTCGATGCTGCTGGCCACGGTGGGATTGCCGGTCATGACCACCACAATCACGCCCTTGTGGGCCTCCACGGCCGCCTTGAGCACCTCCATGCCGGAGATGGGCGTCATGTAGAGGTCCACGAGCACGAGGTCAAAGCGCTTGCGCTTGACGAGGTCGAGGGCCTCTTCGCCGCGGCCGGTGGAGCTGACCTGGTGGCCATCCATCTGGAGGACCGAGGCGCAGCCTTCCCGCAGGGTGCGATCGTCGTCCACTACGAGGATGCGCAGGCCCGTCCCCTTGTCGGGGATGGGTGGCGAGCCGGCGTCGGCGAGGAAGGGTTCGGTCATGAGCGGAGTGGACAACCTGGGTGCAACCGGGGCGCAGCCTGGGTGCTGCGGTGGTGCGACAGACTGCGGTACTGGTTCAACGGTGAGGCAAACATCAAACAACCAGGCCGCAATCTGTGGCGGCCCTGCTGCGAACATGCAGCCTGAGACAGCGGAATTACGCTAGGTTCAGGCTGCCGTCAAGGGCAAAGCGTGGAACCGGACCAACAATTCTGTCCCATGACTGCAACAGTGGCGCAAAAGTCACCACCCTGTTGCGATTGTGCATCGCGTGTGCTGGAGCGATAATGACGTGTTGCCCGGGGCCGTGTTGGACCGTCATACTCCCGGCACGAATCCGACCTCAGCCCTCATTTCGAATGACCGGTTCCAACATCCAGCCCGCGACGCCGCGAGAGACGGCGGTGGACCTCTATCAGGAGGGCCCGCCGGCGGATTGGGGTGGTGGGCAGCAGCCTGAGCCTGAGGAAGGTGGTGGGCCGAGTCTGTCGCGGTATCTCGCGGCCATCCGGCGGTTCAAGTGGCTCATTCTGGTGTTGGGCGCCGTGGGGTTGTTCGCGGGTATTGGAGCCAGTCGCTTCATCGATCCGGAATACGAAGTGCAGGCCACCATTCTGCTCGAACAGGGCACAGGTGTGCAGGAGGGGCGAGGCAACTCCGGTCCCATTCAAGGTGCTGAGTTCCTGCAGGGCAGCGGTTGGCAGGACCTGCTACGCTCTTACGCCATCGTCGATCCCATCGTCACGGAACTCGGCTTGTTCGTGACACCGGCGGAGCGTGGGGACAGCACTTTGTTTGGGCAGTTCCGAGTTGATCAGGGTCGCCTGCGCCCCGGAAGCTACAAGCTCGCACTCAAGGGCGGTCGTTGGTCACTCAGCCTGCGCACCGCGGTAGAGGCCACCGATGGTGTGGCGGTGGACTCGGGGGTGGTGGGCGACTCTATTGGTCGTCCGGTCGGTTTTCTGTGGGCGCCGCAGCGCAACCAGTTTGGCACGCGCAGCGACATTGAGTTCAACGTGCAGACGCCGCGTGAGGCATCAAAGGGGCTCATTGAGAAGCTGGGCATCAAGTTGCAGCCCAACAGCCCCTTCCTGTTCCTGACGCTCACTGGAAAGGACGCTCGCCGTACCGCTACTACGCTCAACGCCTGGGTGGATCAGTTTGTCGCGGTGGCCACATCGCAGAAAAAGCGCAATGTGTCTACGGTGGCGGCCATTCTGCAGGGCCAGTTGGAATATGCTGCGGGCAACCTGTCGCGTGCGGAGTCAGCGCTCGAACAGTTTCGTGTGCGTACTGTCACCGAGCCCAATGAGCGGCAGACCATCGCGCCGGGCATCGAGATGACCAACAGCCCGGTGTTCGACAGTTATTTCCGCGATCGCATTCTGGCTGACAACTATCGCCGCGATCGCGAAACCCTTGAGCGACTGCTGGCCAGTGCTTCCAACGGCACGTCCATCACGCGCGAGGCCGTGTTATCGGTGCCATTGGTGAATGGTGATCCTGCTGCAGAGGATTTGCGCCGGCTGTTGGCGGAGCAGGCTGAGCGGGATGCGCAACTCCGTCGCTTGCGCGAAACCTATACGGACGACTACCCGCGCGTTCGCGAAGAGGCCGAAGCGCTGCGCCAGTTGCGCGCCACCAGCGTGCCCAATGCCTTGCAGGCATATGTGCGCGAATTGCGTCTTCGTGAGCAAACGCTCAACGCATCAGTTGAGCAGGGCAGCAAGGATTTGCGCAGCATCCCGGTTCGCACCATCGAAGAGCAGCGCCTCAAGCGCCAGGTTGAGGTTGAGGCGGAGCTCTACCGTACGCTCAACCTCGAAGCAGCCAAGGCCCGTCTCGCCGAAGCGGCCACTGTGCCGGATGTCAGTGTGCAGGACCCTGCTGTTCCGCCTCTTTTCCCCACCCAGAACACTGCACCTGTCATTATTGCCGGTGTGTTCGCAGCCTTTGTGGGTTTGGGCCTCGGCTTGGCCATTCTGCTGGACATGGTGGACAAGCGCTTTCGTTATCCGGAGCAGGCCACCAAGGACCTGGGGCTCTACATCTTGGGTGTGGTGCCGGTCATCGACACCAAGAAGGGCAAGCGGCGCACCAGCGATACGGCGGCGCAGGTAGTGGAGGCTTTCCGCACCATTCGCATGAATGTGCGCTATGCGGCCGACCCTTCGCGTCCCTTGGCCATCACGGTAACCTCACCCGGCCCCAACGATGGCAAGTCCCTCATTTCCAGTAACCTGGCGCTGTCGTTTGCTGAGTCGGGCGCGCGCACGCTGCTCATTGATGGCGACATTCGCCGCGGCGCGCTGGGTAACACCTTCGGTGTGAACGCCAAGCCGGGCCTCGTGGAGTATCTGGAAGGCACCGCCCTCATTGCCGAGGTACTGCAGCCCGTACCCGCGCACGAGAATCTCACGCTGCTGCCTGGCGGAGCCAGAAAGCGAAGGGGTCCGGAACTGCTCGCCACACCGCGCCTCACGCAGCTCATCAATCAGATGACGGCTGAGTACGACGTGGTCATCGTGGACTCGCCACCGTTGGGCGCAGGCTTTGACGCGTTTGCCCTTTCAACAGCCACCGGCAACATGGCACTCGTCATGCGAGCGGGCATCACCGACCGCAAGATGGCCGAAGCCAAGCTGGCCACGGTGCGTACGCTGCCGGTTCGCATCATGGGCGCGGTGCTCAACGGAATTCAGCTTACGGGGGCCTACGAGTACTACTCCTATTATCAGGAGTACGCGGCCAAGGACGAAGAGTTGCCAGCGCGCCTCCCCGAGAAGTCGCAAAGCGGTGGCAAACTCACCGCCGGCGGCAAGGGTGGGCAGGCGTGATGGCGAAGCACTGTGCAGCACGACAAACGTTCAACCTGATCGCCATGCGCGCCATTCGCTTTGCGCTCTTCCTGTGCCTCCTTCCCACGACCATCATCGCGCAGTCAGCTCCGGCGGCTGGCGCACAGCGCGCAGCGCGAACTGAACTGGCCGCGCGTTTACAACAGTTGGAAGGCCTCCTTGCATCGGCGACCAAGGCCGATCAACGCAGCAAGTTGCAAGCAGAGCAGACGGCCATTCGCGCTCGTCTTGAAAACGGCGACTTCAAGGTGGGCGACCGCTTCGTGATGACCGTGCGTTTCGATTCCGTGCGTGTGGATACGGCGTCCGTACGCGACAGTCTGGTTGTATCCATTCTTAACCTGCCCGACCTGCGCCTGCAGGGCGTGCTGCGTTCCGAACTGGACGAGAAACTCAACCAGCACGTTGCTCGCTTCATTCGCAATGCGTCGATACGCAGCAATGTGCTAACGCGCATTGCCGTGTTGGGTGCAGTGCGCGCACCTGGTTTCTACTATGCGTCGCCGGACAGGCCCGTGAGCGACATCCTCATGTTGGCCGGTGGCCCCGCTCCAGAGGCCAACCTGGGCAGATTCGAGCTGCGGCGCGGTACCACGACACTGGTAACCGGAAAGAAGTCGCGGGAGCTTCTTGAGTCGGGGCGTACGCTCGAGCAATTGGATGTGCAGAGTGGTGACGAGTTTCGCATCCCGATGAAGCGCAAGGTGAACTGGGGGCTCGTCATTCAGCTCTTCTTCATCGCCTCGTCGCTCTTCTTCGCGGTTTTTCAGTTCATGCAGTGGTACTACGGCCGCGAGGAGTGAGCCAATGCAGGCTCGCCCAACAGTCGATGTTTCGTACTGCCTAGTAGCGGTCTAGTGCGTGTCAAGTCCGCTCTGGCCGGCGCCGTCCTAAGTCTGCTATCGCGCCCCTGGGCCGCTCGGCTCGCAGTAGGCGCCATGTCGGATCGCCTGGCCGTACTCATGTTGCACCGTTTTGCGACCTGCCCGCAGCATACAAAGGGGCACAGCCCCACTGATCTCCGGTCTGTTCTTGCGCTGTTGCGGGCAAGTGGCGTCCGTCTGCTTTCGCTTGATGAGGCGATTGCCGAATACTTACATGGTGATCGCTCGGGAGCCGCCGGAGGACCGGCAGTGTGTTTCACGGTGGACGATGGTTACCGCGATTTTATGGATGCTGGCCTTCCCACTTTTGAGGCCTTTGACTGTCCAGTAACTTGTTTCATCGTTCCAGATGTGATCGACGGCAAAACCTGGTTCTGGTGGGATCGATTGGACTTCATGCTTCGTAGGCTGCCTGCGGACCAACTTGCGCTGAATGTTCAGGGTGAGCGCTTCGAAGTTCGTCGTAGCACAAATGAATACTCATGGCAGCGGCCTGCGGTGAGCATGCTCAAGGGGCGAACCGAGGCGTTCAGAGCCGACTTTCTGGCTGAGCTCGAGGCCCGCGCGAATGTCGCAATTCCATCGGACGTGCCCGAGGAGTACCGGGTCATGACCTGGGATGCCATCCGCGAGTGCGAAACTCGAGGCGTGAGGTTCGGTGCACACAGTCTTTCGCATCCCGTTCTGAGTCAGGTGTCGAGCACCAGTGCCGAGCAGGAGATTCTTGGCTCTGTGCAGCGGCTCAAGACTGAACTCCGCAATCCATCGTCAGTCTTCTGCTATCCCTATGGCTTGGCCAGTGACTTTGGCAGCCGTGAGGTTGAGATACTACGCGCTGGCGGGGTCACACATGCAGTGAGCGCCATGCCTGGTCTGATAGGTCCCTCAGCAGAGAAGGGGGCGGAGCTTGGCGAGTTGCCATGGCGGATCCCGCGATTTGCTTTTGATGGCAGACCGGCCATGGCGTTGCGACAACTACTGATCGCCTGAAGGCCATGCAGTTGAACTTAGGCACGTGTCGGGTGCACGTTCTTCCCCAGCCCGCAAGAAATGACAGTGTGGCGCACGCTGTGTGGCTCAAGGAATGGCAGCAGGTATCGGCACATTTCCCGCTTCAACAGCGGGAAGATTGGCCTCTGGCTGGAGCAGCGCAACAAGGAATCCTCCTTCGCCTTGACTCCATTGGGCAGCAAGAGGTGGCCCATGTCGGTGTGCGCCTGCACCGCTTGCGTTCGCTTCCGGGCGCGTGGTACCTGCAGGTACCCAAGCTTGGTGTAGGCATACCCGAGTGGGCAGTACAGGCCACCATGCTTGCTCTTCGGGAATTGGCAGCGAGATGGTGGCGAGTGGCGCGAGTCAGAATTGAACTCTGCCTGCTTGGCAATCCGGACATGCTGGCGGAGTTCGAGAGAGAGGCGAAGAAGCAGGGATACTCTGTCGTTCCGCCACTTGAATACGAGCACACTCTGGTGGTGCCCTTACCGGAGACTGCTGACCAGGCATTGATACAGTTTCATCGCAGTGTGTTCAAGAACACACGAAAGCTTGAACGGGCTGGTCATGCGATTCGCCCTATCACGGACCAGCGCTATTTCGATCGCCTTGCCGCGTTGTATGCGGAGACAATGAGTCGAACAGGTGCCCGTGTAGACACACCGGACATGGTAGCGGTCATCCGTAGCGCGGCGCAGCGGCCCGACCGGTACCATCTGTTAGGGCTCTTTCACAAGGGGGATGACAATCCGGAAAGTCTCATGGCATTTCGCTGGTGCGGCCGTGCAGGATGTTATGCCTTCGACCTGTTGGCTGCGTCAACACGCTTGGTGGACGAAAGCGGACAGATTCCCATGATGCCCGCCATAATGCTCGACATGTTTGGCTGGGCCCGAGAATTAGGAGCGACGCATTTTGACTTCGGCGGTGTGGTGCTCGATGGTGATCTGCAAGGAAGTGCCGTTGCCGGTATCAGCCGCTTCAAGATGCAATTTGGGGGAAATGTTGCGCGTGTCGGTAGTGATTTGCTACTCGAGCCGCGGCTTGGATGGAGAATTCTTGACCGTGCTCAACGTATAGTCCGTCGACGGATAGAGAATTGAAGCGGGCCCGGAATCGATGCAATTCCGGGCCCGCTTCAGTTTCCAATCGCAAAGCGTTCAGCTGGCTCGACGCCGACGCACCGCAACAAGGAACGCACCCATTCCGGCGAAAGCGAGGAGTGCCGAAGAAGGCTCAGAGATCTTAGTCAGGAAGGTCTGGTTGGTGCCGTTCCACAGCACATAGTACTCGCTGACGTTAAAGTAGGGATCGCCAGCGATGATCGAACCGAGATTTGCATCGTTACCATAGTTCGCGTAGCCATCGAACTCGGACCAGATGCTGCCCTGATAGTCAGCCTGATTAATCCCTGGGTTGTTCCAGCCTGCGGCCAAAGCCGCCTGAAGAGACGCCAAACGCGTCATGTCTGCGAGATCGGGATTGTGTCCGTTAGCTGAACCCAAATTCGTTGCCGCAAAGTCAGCAAGTGTGTACAGCGCAAAGTTCGTCGGCTGATTCAGTGTCACACCACGACCAGCGTCGATACACCAGATCAGGTAGTCAGTGAAGGTACGGTCTCCGACTGGTGCCGGGAAATTCACTGTAAAGTTGGCCGAGTAACCGCCACCGTTCTGGGCATAGCCAGTTCCACCCGTAGGGAAAATGTTGTCGGTGATCACCACCGAAACGGTCGGGTCTACTGGCGCCTGTGCTTGAACTGTGATCGGAGCGGCCATAACCGCCGCAGCCGCGAGTGCTCCAAAGAAACGCTTCATATGCTTGCCCCTGATCTGGGAAAAAGGTGACGTCGCAGCGGAAGCCCGTTTCCTGGCATTGGGTCGCTCTCCGCCTCACACGATACAAGAGCAAGCTCCATGCCGACGCCGTATCGTGATTCGTGCTTCATGCCGAACGAGCATCTTATCCCTTCGCACATCACAAGTCAATAAATTACAACACCTTGCGGGGGGGCAGCGGAATCGCTGCAGCAACCCTACTAACGGCAATCCCGTATGTGGAACGGTTCGTGTTGTTGCATTCATGCCTCATGGTGCGGACCGGCAGCAGCGGCTGAGGCAGATTGTCACAGCTCAGCAGTAAGAGGGTGCTGCGCTGCGCACCTCAACTCCCGAACCCGCCGCGCATAATCCTTGGCCACTGCGCTAAACTGCCCCTGTGCTCAGCTACCCCCCAGTCTATTCACCGCTTTCCCCCGGCAGCCTGGGCGACGCCCTGGTGGCGGCCATCGCTGGACTGGAAGAGCCGACCCAAACCGGCGTCTCCAGCGGCTCGGCACGGGCACGGGTTGAGCAACTGCTCCTCGGCCACTACCCCGGCCGTCAATCCGTGTGGACGCAAAGTGGCACCGCCGCACTGGCGCTGGCCCTCAGGGCCTCCGGCCAAGGCCCAGTCACGCCCGCTGCGCTGCGCGTGGCGCTTCCTGCCTATGCCTGTCCCGACCTGGGCAGCGCCGCACACCACGTCGGCGCCCAAGTGCTGCTGTACGACCTCGACCCCCAAACGCTGGCCCCCGATCCTGAGTCGCTCCGGGCGGCGCTGGACGAGGGCTGCACCCACCTGGTGGTCACCCACCTGTTCGGCCGCGTACTGGACCTCGGGCCGCTGGCCACGCTGGCCCGCGAGTTTGGCACCGTGCTCATCGAAGATGCGGCGCAGCATGCCGGCGGAAGTCTGCATGGCGTGCGCGCAGGAGCACAGGCGGCGTGGAGCATCCTGAGCTTTGGACGTGGCAAGGGGCTCAACGCAGGTGGCGGTGGCTTGCTGCTCTGCCCTCGCACCGCACACGTTGACTCTGCTTGGCTCACCGGCGCCGACAACACTCCCACCACCGCTCAGGCACTGAGTCACGTTGCCAAAGCGGCCCTCACGGAGTGGTTGTCGCATCCGCTGCTCTATGGCAGTGTACGCCGAGTCCCGGCGCTTGGGGTGGGCGCAACTACTTACCACGAGCTCACCCACATCGGCGCGCCGGCCGCCAGCATGTATGCGCTGCTGCGCGCAGCGCTGTTGCAGGAACCTGCGCAACTCGCCATCCGGCGCGCCGCCAACGCCTGGTATCGCGAACAACTGAGTGCGCGCCCGGAACTGCTCGTGGCACCCTGCGCCGACGAAGCGCATCAGGGCGCCCTGCGTTTTCCAGTGCACCTTCCACCAGAAGCGGCAGAACTGGATGGACTGGGTGTGGTGCGGTCGTATCCACGCACCCTGCACGCCTATCCGGAAATTGCGGCGCGCATCGTGAACGCGCGCGTGCCCATGCCCGGAGCCATGCAGCTCGCCCAATCACTGTTTACCCTGCCCACGCATGCACGCACCACGCAGGCGCTGCGCAGGCGCATTGTGCAGGCACTCCTGCGGCTGCGCTGACACAGCAACGCCGTCTCAGCAGCACATCAGCGCGGCCCAATGACCTCTTCGTACAAGGCTTCATAGCGCGCCACCATGTGCGCCAGGCTGAATCGTGCGGCGGCATCGGCCCGCCCGCGCTCTGCCATGGCGCGACCGCCCTCAGGGTCTCGCAGCACTTGCAGCAGCGCGTCACGCAGGGCCGAGGCGTCATTCACGGACACCAGCACACCGGTATCCCCATCGCGCACAATTTCCTCGGGACCACCGCTGCGTGTGCACACCACCGGGACGCCGTGCAGCATGGCCTCAATGGTGGCCAGCGAAAAGCCCTCCTTGCTCGATGCCAGCACAAACACATCGGCCATGTTGAGCAGGGCGCTGGGGTCGGCCACAAAACCGTGAAAGGTCACCACATCCTCGAGCCTCAATTGGCGAACCTGCTGCTCGAGGTGCTGCTGCAGTCCGCCGCGGTCGGGCTCACCGGCAATGTGCAGTTCCACGCGAGGCAACTGCTCGCGAAGGCCGGCCAGCGTCTCCAGCAGCAGCGGATAATTCTTGGGTGCGCGGATGTTGCCGATGGCCAGCACCCGCTTCACGTCCTCGTTTGCTGAGCCCTGCGTCAATGCCGGAGGCACCGGCACACCATTGTGTACGACCACCTGCCGAGCAGCGCTTACCCCCAACTCCCCACTCAGGTCTCGGCGCAGCGCATCGGATACCAGCGCCACCCGGTCCACACAGGCAGTAAACACGCGGTGCTTGAGTGCCATGCGCCAGTTGCGCCGAGCCACGTCCACCTGGCCATGCAGCGTTACCACGCAGGGCACGCCGAGACTGCGGGCCGCCATGGAGGCGTACACGGCGCCATCAAAGAGGTGCGCGTGCACCACATCGATAGCGTGCGTACGAATGAGCGCACGCAGCTCCTTCACCGCTGCCACATTGAAGGAGCCGCCCTGCGGAAAGAAAGAGAACGGCAGTCCGCGCTTCTTGAGTTCACCCGGCAGCCAACTGCCGTCGCGAATGACGCCGTGCACGGCATGCCCCTGCTCGACAAGGCCACTCGAAAGGCGGGCAAAGACGGTTTCTGCCCCACCCGGACCACCGGTTTCGATGACCTGCAGAATGCGTCGTGTGGTCATGTTTCGTTCAACCGGGCGTTTGCGGTTTCGCGGGCCCTGTAGCGCTGCCACCAGCGGCTCTCTCGGACCGCCGGTTTGACTTGCATCTCCATCCACGCACGAAGCCGCCCGCCCAGGTTGCCACGGGAAAACAGGGTGCGGCTGCTGTAGGCCGGCACGTCAGTGGCCAGGTCACGCTTCCACGGCGCCACATCACCCAGAAAGTCGAACACCCGCGCGCCTCGCTGTGCGCTCTGTTGCATGGCGTACCACACCACTTGCATGCCGGGTGCCCAGGTCTTGTGTGATGCCCTGTAGGAGTTCTTGAGCAGGTAGTACACGCCGCGTATCTCCACACCCGCCGCATAGGCCACCGCTTGCCCCTCGTGCCGGAGCAGATGGCAGCGCAGCGCCCCCTGCTGCGCGGCCCGCGTCAGCACATCATGGTAGAAATCTGCCACGATGGGTTCGTGTGTGAGTGCGGAGTGCGCGTCCTGCTTCCAGCTTGCCCCCTCAATGTCCAGCACGGCCATCCAGAAGCCATCGAGCTCCTCTGCTGCGGCGACGTCAACAAACTGCCACTGTCCATCGGCCAGCAGTTTGCGCTCGCGCGCGCGCAAGTTGCGCAGCAGCTTGCCGTCGCGCGTGGCCAGATAGGCGGGCCAGCCTTCGCGCAGGTCGCTCACGGCGCTGCTGGTTTCCGGCGTGGTATAGTGCTCAAGACCCAGAGCGCCGACACAGGCATCCAGCACCGCGTCCACATCCGAATGCAGCGGTACACGACCCAGTGTGACGCAGCCATTGGGGGCAAGGCGCAGGGCTTCGTGCAGCGCCAGACTGGCGAAATCCGAGTCCCGTCGCCGCATCATGAGGCCCACGCGACGCACCTGCACATTCACCGGGCTGCACAGCGACCCGCGCCCGAAGCCAGCCGGTACGGGCCCGACGAGTGGCAGCACTCCCACCAATTGCTCGGCCTCGTACCCGAACAGCACGCGGCATGGAATGGTGGTGGCAAAATGCGTAAACCAGGGCATCAGCCACAGCGGAGAGCAGAACCAATCACCCACCTCACACTCGGCCGCCAATTGCTGCCACGCCGCCGTGTGAGCGCCCAGCGCGGTTGGCGACGTGGCCAGCTCCAGCCTGAGTCCGCCCGTGGTACTCTGCACCTACGACGCCGAGTTGACCCGAGACGCTGCGTCTGGTGCCTGACCCTGTGGCGAAGGCAGCGGTCGTCCGGTGACAAATTCATACAGGCGTGCGCTGGCCTCGGCGCAGGCGCCACCGTCGCAGGGCGTGGAAACCATTACGGCTTCACCGCCTTCCTCACGCGCAAAAAACGCGATCAGGCTCATGAGCTTGGCCTTGGCATTGGATGAGGTCTCCATGCCGGCCACACGATACCACGACCACACCACGCGCGCGCGCTGCCCTTCACGCACCACCCACTGCGACACCGTGCGGGCCTGATTGTCCAAGGGGCCAACAAGACGCTGCTCAAGCACCGTGGAGTCAGCCGCCACCCGATTGCCACCGCCCACCAGCTCGGCGCCCTGTCGTTCCTGGTTGTACACCAGTCGGTCGACCCGCACGACTTGCTGCGCCACATTCCCCGTGCGCGCGAAGTACTGCACCGCATGCGCGCTCTGCCCCTGAAAGCGCGGGGCCCAGGCGGAATCGGCGGGAAGCGCCGTGCTGTCTTGTGCAACGGTTTGCCAGTCGGCGCGTGGGGCAATGCCGAGGACACGCGGCGCAATATCCGGTGCGTTGGGGCTGCTCCGCACGCCATACAGCAAGAGCGGGCCTACCAGCGCCGCTACCGTGGCCAGCAGCAGCGGCAGCATGGGCTGCCGTGACGGCATGGTCACTCGATCCGTTGCCCGCGCATGCGCGCTCGCTTGCTCGTGATCGGGGCCAGACGGGTTGGCTGCGCGGTACGAGCGTTCCATGCGCGCCGCCAACGCAAAGAACAGTCCCATGGCCACAGCAAAAATCACCCAGCCAAAGAGCTCGTGATCCTGCATGAGCGGTGACTGCATGCGCGTGTGATGCCCAATCAGCACCAGGCCCACCACACGCACCCAATTGGCCACCAGCGCCAGCGCAGCCGCGGTGGCCACAATGCGCCAGCGCAGCGTCCACTGGGTGGTAAAGAGCAAGGCGTAGCTGAGTCCCAGCGTGAGTGCGGTGAGAAAGAAGCCCAGCCCCGAGCAGCTATCGGCCACAATGAAGGTGCCGTACTGCGTGGTGATGATTTCCTTGGTGATTGTGGCCTTCACACCGGCCAGTCGCACCACCATGCCACCAATCGACGAAGCCAGGAGCTGCAAGGTCCAGGTCAGGACCTCCCACACCGGCAGCGCCAGCGACAGGGCCAGTGCCGCCGGCACGGCCGCCCGCGCCGCCCGCGGTCCTTTCACGGCCAGCAGCCAGCACCAGAGCAACACCGGGGCAGCAAACTGATGGATGACCTGCGCGGACATGATCTGCCCGGCCAACCACAGAAATGAGCCACCGAGCACCAGAGGCAATGCCGCCCACTGGGGTTCACCTTGCAACAACAATGCGCGCCGCTGGGTCCAGAGCATGTATCCGGACAGCGCCGCTGCCAGAAATCCGTGGGTGCGATTGTCCAGCCACACCGAGGGGAACGACCACCACGTGGCCGCCAGGGCCAGCGTTGACACCAGCAGACCAATCACGAATACCCGCGATTGGGTTGGCGCAGAGGTTTCGAAGGCGGTGGCGGAGACAGAGGTCATGTATCAACGATAAATTAGACGAGCGCCGCGGCACGCGCGCGTTTCACTTCTCCTAGACCGATGGTTACGGTTCTCGTCACGGATCCCGAACAACGGGCGGCTCTGGCCGCAGCCAGATCACTCGCCCGTGCGGGATACCGGGTGGTGACCATTGGCGTGCAGCCTGGTCTGGCGGCCGCCTCGCGGGCCGTTGCGGTACATGTCACCCTGCCCGCCCCGTCGCAGAATGCGCCGGAGCGTTTGCGCGAGGCGGTACGGGAAGCCGTGGCGGCTCACAAGGCACAGGTGGTGTTGCCGGTTACCGACCGGGCCTCACGAGCGCTGCTGGGGGCCCATCTGCATGGGGCCCTGGTGGCCGGCCCAACACCCGAGGCCTACGAGGTGGCCAGCGACAAGGCCCTGCTCATGCAGCGGGCGCCTGAGCTGGGCATTCGAGTGCCGGGGCAGGTGGTGCTGGAGCATCCATCCGACCTGCAAGAGGCCGAGCCCCGCGCTGGCGCCTGGGTCATCAAGCCGGCCCGCTCCGTGGTGGAGCACAACGGGAAGAGCCTCTCGTTGAGTGTGCGCTTTGCGGCGGACTGGGCCGAGGTGGTGCAGGCCGTTGCCGCCTATCCGCCGGCCGCCTATCCGCTCATGATTCAGGAACGGGTGTTCGGTCAGGGCCTCGGGGTGTTCCTGCTGCGCCGCGAAGGTCACACGCTGCTCAGCTTTGGACATCGGCGTCTGCGTGAAAAGCCGCCGGCCGGCGGTGTGAGTACGTATCGTGAGGCGCTGGCCCCTTCCGTCGATCTGGTGCAGCGCTGTGAGGCGTTGCTGGACAGCTTGGGTTACGAAGGCCCGGCCATGATCGAGTTCAAGGAGGACGCGGCCACGGGCCAGCCGGTACTCATGGAAATCAACGCGCGGCTCTGGGGCTCGGTGCAACTGGCCATCGATGCCGGAGTGGATTTCCCGGCTGCGTTGGTGGCCGCCACGCTTGGCCAGCCGATACCTGAGTCCCCGGTGGTGCGTCATGGCACACGGACGTACTGGGAGCTGGGGGAGCTGGATCATGCCCTGGCCATCTGGCGCAAGTCGGCCGAGCAGTTGGCGGCGCCCCCGGACCTCCGGCTTGGCGCGCGTGCGGCACTGCGCGCGCTGGCCGACCGACGCTGGGCCGACCGCCCCGAAGTGTTTCGTTGGTCCGACCCCATGCCTTTTGTGGTAGAACTTCTGCGATGGATACGACGACAGTGACGGCATCCCTGAGCGCCACCGACTGGATTGGCTGGACCCTGGTGGCCATGCCGCTGCTGCTGGGTGGCTACGCCTTTGTGCTGTATCCGGCGTTGGTGTGGGCGCTGGCCCGTCTGCGCAGGCCCTTTGCCATGCCACCGGAACCGACGCGTGATGACGACTGGCCGGAGCTTTCCGTGCTCATTGTGGCCTACAATGAGGAGAAGCGTCTGCGCAAAACGCTGGACCATGCCCTCGCCACCGACTATCCCGCGCACAAGCTGAACGTGCTGGTGGTGAGTGACTGCTCGAGCGATGGCACCGACGACCTCGTGCTCAACTACGGCGACCCGCGGGTGCGTCTGTTCCGCATGCCCGAGCGTAGCGGCAAACCGGCCGGAGAGAATGCGGCCGGTCCGCATCTCAAGGGCGACATCGTGGTCTCCATCGACGCGTCAATTCTCATTCCGCGTGACTCACTCAAGCCGCTGGTGCGCGCTCTGCTGGACCCCAGCGTGGGTCTCGCGTCGGGGCGTGACATCTCCATTGGTGACGAGGCGCGCGAGGGCAACAAGGCCGAGTCGAGTTATGTGGGCATGGAAATGACACTGCGTTCGTGGGAAACGCAGGTGCACAGCATTGTGGGCGCGAGTGGATGTTTTTATGCCAACCGGCGGCATTTGCAGATGGTGCAATTGCCACCCGAACTGGCTCGCGACTTTGCCGCAGCCAGTGTGGCGCGTGCACATGGCTATCGTGCGGTGAGTGTCGATGCCGCCACCTGCCTCGTGCCACGCACCCCAACCCTCAAGGCGGAACTGCGGCGCAAGAGCCGCACCATGGGGCGCGGCCTGGCCACACTGCTGTACCTGCGTGACATGATGAACCCGTTCAAGTATGGCAGCTATGCGTGGATGATGTTCTCGCACAAGCTCGTACGCTGGATGCTGTTCCCTTCGCTGCTGGGTTGGGTGTTCGGTCCGCTGTTTTTGCTGCAATCCGCGCCCTATACGCTCGTGCTCACGCTGGGCATGCTGGTGGGTCTCGCCCTCGCACGTCTGGTGATTGTGTGGCCAGAAAACAAGCGTCTGCCAAAGCTGGTGGCATTCCCGGGCTACATTTTCATCAGCATCGTGGCGGGCTGGCGCGCCTGGTTGCATCTGCTGCGCAATGAAAAGGCGGCGGTGTGGGAGCCCACGCAGCGGCCGGTGTCCGACATGCCGTCGGCCGGATGAGCAACCCGGCACTCCGTGTGCTGCAGGTGGCGGCGCCGGCGCGAACTGGTGGCCTCGAATCGGTACTGGTGCAGCTGGCAGTCGGACTGCGCGGTCAGGGCCATGCGGTTCACGTGGCCGTGGTCTTGGTGCCTGGAAGCGAAACGGGGCATCCCGTGGTCGAGGCGCTGAGAGACACCGGTGTTGCCGTGCACCCTCTGGTGCTTGGGGTGCGGGACTATCTCGGTGAGCGACGGGCGGTGCGGCAGCTTGGTGCAGCGATCAATGCTGACGTGGTGCATACCCATGGCTACCGGGCTGATGCCGTTAACGGCGGCGTTGCGCGTTCGGCGGGCCGGGCCCACGTCATGACCTTGCACGGCTTTGTGGGTGGGTCGCGGCGCGGACGCTTCTACGAGTGGCTGCAGATTCAGGCAGCGCGCCGTGCCAACGCGGTGGTGGCGGTTTCACAGCCTATCGTTGACCGATTGGCTCGTCATGGCATTGAGCGAAACGTTCATCTGCTGCAAAACGCCGTGGCTCCCAATCCGCAGGCGCTTTCACGCGAAGCGGCTCGTGAAGCGCTTGGGCTCCCCGTTCAGGGCACACTCATTGGATGGGTCGGGCGGGTCAGTCACGAGAAAGGCCCCGACCTGTTTATTCGTGCCTCAGCCCAGCTTGAGAAACCGGCGAGCCTCGTGGTACTTGGTGATGGCCCAGCCATGGCAGAGGCGAGGTCACTGCATGCGACACTCAATGGCTCGCCAGTACTTCATGCTCCCGGACTTGTGCCCCAGGCCAGCAAATATCTCGCGGCGTTTGACCTGCTGGCTTTGACCTCGCGTACCGAGGGGACGCCCATGATTCTGCTCGAAGCCATGTGGGCAGGCGTGCCCATTGTCGCCACGTCGGTTGGTGGTGTTCCCCAACTGCTTTCCAACGCCGACGCCATGCTGTGCGCACCAGATGTTGAGTCCATTGCACGGGCGCTCAATGCGGCCCTGCACGATTCAGGTGGCATGCAACAGCGCGCACACGCAGCGCGCGCGCGCGTTGCTGCCCAGTTTGCACCGGCCGCATGGATTGCGCGGCACGAGGCGATATACAGAATGGTCAGCGCGGGAGCTACACCGCGCTGAGCGACTCTGCTCGACGCTTCGCGTAGTCTGTGCGCTGATCCTCCCCCACCGTCCCCACGCCGAAGTACCGACTCTCCGGACGCCAGAAGTACCAGCCGCTCACCGCGGCTGCCGGGGTCATCGCAAAGCTCTCCGTTAGACGAATGCCGGCGCGTTCCGGCACATCCAGCAGGCGGAACAACGTGCCCTTTTCGCTATGATCCGGGCAGGCCGGATACCCTGGCGCCGGCCGTATACCCTGATAGCGCTCCTTGATGAGCCCCTCGTTGTCCAGCGCCTCACCCGACGCATAGCCCCAGAATTCCGTACGCACGCGCTGGTGCAGCCGCTCGGCAAAGGCCTCGGCCAGTCGGTCGGCCAGGGCCTGCACGAGAATGGCGCTGTAGTCGTCATGCGCCGCACGGTACTCGGCCGCCAGCGCCTCCACACCATGACCCGTGGTTACGGCAAACGCGCCCACATAGTCCGTCACCCCGCTGCCCATGGGCGCCACGTAGTCGGCCAGACAGGAGTTGGGGCGGCCATCGCCCTTCTTGTCGAGCTGCTGACGCAGCATATGCAGCGTGGCCACGCGCTCCGTTGCCGACTCGTCGGCCCAGAGCACGATGTCATCGCCAGTGGCGTTGGCCGGCCAGAAGCCAAAGGCCGCTCGTGCTTCAATGCGGCCCTCGCTCACCAGCTTGTGCAGCATGGCCTGGGCATCGGCATAGAGTGTACGCGCCGACTCCCCCACCACCGGATCCTGCAGAATGGCCGGGTAATGGCCCGCCAGCTCCCAGGTCTGGAAGAACGGCGTCCAGTCGATGTACGGCACCAGGTCTTCCAGCGGATAAGGCGCCAGCGTGCGTGCACCCGTGAAAGTGGGCACCGGCACCGGCACGCTCAGGTCAATGCGTACCGGGTTGGCCCGCGCCGCCTCAATGGAGATGAGACGCTCGTTGCTCCCTCGCGCTTCACGTGCTTCACGAATGCCGGCATACTCCCGCCGCAGGTCGGCCACAAAACCATCGCGTCGCTCGTCACTGAGCAGCTGACTGGTCACGCCCACCGCGCGCGAGGCATCGAGCACGTGCACCACCGGGCCGCTATACACGGGCTCGATCTTGAGCGCCGTATGCACCTTGCTGGTGGTGGCCCCACCAATGAGCAGCGGCAACGCAAAACCCTGACGCTGCATCTCACTGGCCACGAAGGTCATCTCCTCGAGGCTGGGCGTGATGAGTCCCGAGAGACCAATGGCGTCCACGTTGTGCTCGCGCGCCTTGTCGAGAATGTTGGCGCAGCTTTGCATGACGCCCAGGTCGATCACCTCGTAGCCGTTGCACTGCAGCACCACGCCCACGATGTTCTTGCCGATGTCGTGCACATCGCCCTTGACCGTGGCCATGAGCACACGCCCGGCAGGCTTGCTGGTGGCGGTCTTGCGCGCCTCAATGAACGGAATGAGATGCGCCACGGCCTTCTTCATGACACGCGCGCTCTTCACCACCTGCGGCAGGAACAGCTTGCCCGCACCAAACAGGTCACCCACCACGTTCATGCCCTGCATGAGTGGGCCTTCAATGACCTCAATGGGGTGGTCCACCTGCTGCCGAGCCTCTTCGGTGTCTTCCACCACCCAGGCATCGATGCCATGCACGAGCGCGTGGGCCAGGCGTTCGTTCACCGGCAGTGCACGCCATGCCGCATCCTCCACCACCTTGGCCGTGCGTCCCTTCACCTGCTCGGCCACTTCCATGAGCCGCTCGGTGGCATCGGGCCGGCGGTTGAGCACGAGGTCTTCCACCCGCTCGCGCAGGTCGGCCGGAATGTCCTCGTAGGGCACGAGCTGCCCGGCATTCACGATGCCCATATCCATGCCGGCGGCAATGGCATGGTAGAGGAACACAGCGTGAATGGCCTCGCGCAGCGGATTGTTGCCGCGGAAGGCAAAGCTCACGTTGCTCACCCCACCACTGACCCGCGCACCGGGCAGTGAGGCCTTGATGCGCCGGGTGGCCTCGAAGTAGGCCACCGCATAGTCGGCGTGCTCCTCGATGCCTGTGCCAATGGCAAAGATGTTGGGGTCGAAGATGATGTCCTGCGCCGGCACCCCCGCCTGCTCGGTGAGTAGGCGGTAGGCGCGCGTGCAGATGGCCACCTTGCGCTCCACCGTGTCGGCCTGGCCTTCCTCGTCAAAGGCCATGACAATGACGGCGGCCCCGTACTGCCGCACCAGACGTGCCTGCCGCAGAAACTCCGCTTCGCCTTCTTTCAGCGAGATGGAGTTCACAATGCCCTTGCCCTGCAGGCACTGCAGGCCCGACTCGATCACACTCCACTTGCTCGAGTCCACCATGATGGGTACACGCGCAATGTCGGGCTCACTGGCCACCAGGTTCAAGAAGGTGACCATGGCGTGTTGGGCATCCAGCAGACCCTCGTCCATGTTCACGTCAATGACCTGCGCGCCGCTGTCCACCTGCTGCCGTGCCACGGCCAGGGCTTCGCTGTAGTTGCCCTCGAGAATGAGCTTGGCGAAGCGCGCCGACCCGGTGACGTTGGTGCGCTCACCCACATTCACGAAGTTCGTGGTGGGGCCCACCACAAAGGGCTCGAGACCGCTCAGCCTGAGTCGCGGCTCCGGCGTGACAACGGCGCGTGGTGCGACACCCTGCACGGCCGCGGCAATGGCGGCAATGTGCTCGGGCGTGGTGCCGCAGCAGCCGCCCACCATGTTCACAAGGCCGCTCCGTGCCCACTCGCCGATCTGCTCGGCCATGCGCTCGGGCGACTCGTCGTAGCCACCCAGGGCGTTGGGCAGTCCCGCGTTGGGGTGCGCGCTCACGTGGCAGTCGGCAATGCGCGCGAGCTCCTGCGCATACTGGCGCAGCTGATCAGCGCCGAGCGCGCAGTTGAGGCCAATGCTCAGGGGTTTGACATGCGACACCGAATACCAGAAGGCCTCGGCGGTTTGCCCCGACAGCGTGCGCCCCGAGGCATCGGTAATGGTGCCGGAGATCATGACCGGCAGCGACAAGCCCGTGCGTTCGGCATACTGCGCAATGGCAAACAGCGCGGCCTTGGCGTTCAGCGTGTCGAAGATGGTCTCCACCATCAGCAGGTCGGCGCCGCCGTCCACCAGGCCGCGAATGGCCTCGCTGTAGGCCTCCACCAGGGCCGCCCAGGTCACGTTGCGGGCGCCCGGGTTCTCCACCTCGGGGGAAATGGACGCTGTGCGGTTGGTGGGGCCCAGCACACCGGCCACGAAGCGCGGGCGCTCGGGGGTGTCGAATTCGTCGGCCACCTGCCTGGCGAGGGCGGCGCCGGCCACGTTCAGCTCGTAGGCCAGGGCCTCCATGCCATAGTCGGCCATGGACACCGCATTGGCATTGAAGGTGTTGGTTTCGAGGATGTCGGCGCCGGCGGCCAGATACTGCCGGTGCACATCGGCCACCAGCGCCGGTTGCGTGAGTACGAGCAGATCGTTGTTGCCCTTGAGGTCCGTCGGCCAGTCGGCAAAGCGGCCCGTGCCCCGGTAGTCGGCCTCGGTGAGGCGATGACGCTGGAGCATGGTGCCCATGGCGCCGTCAATCACGAGAATGCGTGAGGTCAGGGCGTGGGGCAGGGCCGCCAGACGGCGGGATCGGGCCTCGATGTTCACGGCCCGCTCGGCAACAAGGGTTTCGTGCATATCTTCAAACTACCTATGACCACAGCCGCCGAGCAGCACCCCGCTTCGCCTTCCGTTCCTGCCGCAACGCCCCGCGCCGAACAGCTGGCGCGCCTTCTCGACCCCGAACAGGTGGTGGTGTTTGACGGGGCCATGGGCACCATGCTCTACAACCGCGGGGTGTTCATCAACCAGTGCTACGATGAACTCGTGCTGCGCAGCCCCGATCTCGTGCGCGCGGTGCACGCGGAGTACGTAAAGGCGGGTGCGGAGGTGGTGGAAACCAACACCTTCGGCGCCAATCGTCTCAAGCTGGCGCAGTATGGTCTGGACACGCAGGTCACGCAAATCAACCGCAAGGCGGCGGAGCTGGCGCGCGAGGCGGCCGGGGAGCATCGCCTCGTGGCCGGGGCGGTGGGGCCGCTGGGTGTGCGTCTCGAGCCCTATGGGCCCACCAGCCGTGAAGAGGCGCGCGGCATTTTTGCCGAGCAGATGCGGGCCCTGCTGGAGGGCGGCGCCGACTGTTTTGTGCTGGAGACCTTTGGCGACCTGGAGGAGCTGCAGCAGGCCATCATGGCGGCGCGTGAGGTGCAGGCCAGTGTGCCCATCATCGCCCAGGCCACCATTGGTCCGGACCTGCGCACGGCCTATGGCGCCACCCCCGAGGATGTAGCGCGGGTGCTGGAGCGCTGGGGCGTGGATATCATCGGGCTCAATTGCTCGGTGGGGCCGCAGACCATTCTCGAGGCCATCGAACGCATGGCGGTGGTGACCGATTGCAAGCTGTCGGCCCAGCCGAACGCCGGCATGCCGCGTGACGTGGGCGGACGCAGCATGTACATGGCCAGCCCCGAGTACATGGCCACGTATGCGCGGCACCTGGTGCAGGCCGGCGCCAAGGTGGTGGGTGGCTGCTGCGGCACCACGCCCGAGCACATCAAGGCCATGGTGGAGGGCATTCGTCCTCTGGCGCCACGTACGCGCGTGAGCGTGGGCACCACGCGAGAAATGTTGGCCACAGGTCAGGGGGCGCCGGGGCGTGAGCCCGTGCCACTGGCCGAGCGCTCGCGATTGGGGGCCAAGCTGGCGGCGGGGGCGTTTGTGACCAGCGTGGAGATCGTGCCACCGCGTGGTATTGACACAGCCAAGCTGGAACAGGACGCTGCCATGCTGGCCGCGGCGGGCGTGGATGCCATCAACGTGCCCGATGGCCCACGCGCGCAGAGCCGCATGGGGGCCATTGCCACCAGTCTCATCATCGAGCGACACGGCATTGAAGCCGTGACGCACTATGCCTGTCGCGATCGTAACCTGCTGGGCATGCTGAGTGACCTGCTGGGTGCGGGGGCGCTGGGACTGCGCAACATGCTGCTCATTACCGGCGATCCACCCAAGATGGGGCCCTATCCCGATGCGACGGCGGTGTTTGACATCGATGCCATTGGCCTCACCAACCTGGTGGCCAAGCTCAATCGTGGCCTCGACCCCGGTCGCAACCCCATTGGGGAGCCGACGCGCTTTGTCATTGGCGTGGGCGTGAATCCGGTGGCCATCGACCCGGACCATGAGCTGCGACGTTTTCACTGGAAGGTGGAGGCGGGGGCCGAATATGCCATTACGCAACCCGTGTTCGACCCGGCGCAGCTTGAGGCCTTTGTTGCGAGCATTGACGATGTGCGCATTCCCATCATTGCCGGCATCTGGCCGCTGGTGAGTGCGCGCAACGCGGAGTTTCTGGCCAACGAGGTGCCGGGAGTCACGGTGCCGCAGGAGGTCCTGGACCGTATGCGCAGGGCGAACGAAAAGAGCAAGGAACATGCTGTGGCCGAAGGCATTGCCATTGCACGCGAAGCCCTGGAGCGGGTGCGCGGGGTGGTGCAGGGTGTGCAGGTGAGCGCGCCGTTTGGGAAGGCGGAGTTGGCGTTGCAGGTGTTTGGGTGAGCCAAACTGCAAAGTAGTCACCGCGATACCACACGTTTTTCATGGAGGACAATCGTCGCGACGCTACAAACCTGCAAATAGCGCGAGATAGTCAGAGGCCATGCGTTCACGCGTGTACCTTCGTGCGTGTGCCACGATGGCTTCTTCAGCTAGTGAGCTTAAACGAGGAATAATCGCAGCGATCTCATCCGCAGTTTGACAGTAGTAGCCCGTCAGACCGTCAACAATTGTTTCCCCTGTTCCACCCAATCCAGTTGCAATGACTGGGCAGCCCATCGCCATGGCTTCAATCGCTGTCAGGCCGAACGGTTCGGTGTATTGCGTCATATAAACTACGGCAGCCGCCCGCTCGTAGTACTCAAGGAGTTCGGCGTAACTGAGTTCGCCAACATACTTAACGTGAGAGCGCGATAGAAGCTCTGCTGCGAACGATTGGTCTGGTCTCGGACCCGCAAGCACCAGTTCAACTCCAGCTAACTGTGCAGCCTCTGAGGCAATGTCCAGGCCTTTGTCACGCGTTAGTCTTCCCGCGAAGAACAGAAAGCTGTCGCGCTCAACATCAGCAGACTTGAATTGAAGGTCGATGCCATGCGGAATAACCCAGCCAGGCTTGGAAATTTCAGCCTGTAGTGCGTGCGACGGATAGACTATGTGGTCAGGAAGTGAGACAAACGTCCAATGCGCGATCTCAAGTACGTGAGCACGCCATCTCCACTGGATACCACTGTGCAAGTGCGAGTAGTGGTCCGGATGGTTCAAGATCACGACATCTCCAGGCTTGACACGCTGCTCCAGCTCCTTCCTAACCGCATTCAAGTGAGCTGGGTCATTCGCGTTGGCTCTGCCGTCAACTTTGGTCGAAGGTTGGAGAAGAGTTTGTGAGTGTTCAATGCCCGACACGTGCAACGTGCCAGGAGAGTAAACCCGAATCCTTAAGCCAAGATCTCGAAGTCCGACTGCTAGGTTCGCCACAACGAGTTCTATTCCCCCGTAACGGGAAGGCGGGACCTCGTTGCATCCAAGAGACACCAAGTGGATGCAGTTGGCGTCTCTTGAGAACCGGGGCAAAATGCCCGTAGCGCGAGAAAGACTTCCCTGAAGCAGCATGTTGCTGATGCGACCCCATCCCCTAAACACGCAAACCTCCGTCTGTTGATGCCACAGTGAAAAGCTCTCGGAGTGCGAGGTCCAAATTCTGCATAAATAGCTTGTGGCGAGCCAGGTACTCAGCGCGGAGACGGCAACCAAGTGCTCGACGTTCCTCAAGCGAGAGAGCGAAGGCTTTGGCTATGGTCTGCTCAAGATGATCGGGTGCCAGTTGATATCTGCGTCCAAAGTTCAAAGGCGATGAATCGAGCGGCTGAACAAGTAGTCCGCATCCTGGTGGGATGAGCTCGTTCATAGGAGGTGCGTCTGTTGTTATTAATACGCGACCGCAACTGGATGCTTCATTAACTACGTGCCCAAAACCTTCGGACTCGGACGGTTGTAGGTGAAAGGCATGTACACGCCTTAGTTGAGTCAGCTCATTTTCCTGAATCCTGTTCCTAATGTGTCTGATATTGTTTGAGGAGAAGTCGATTCGAGAACACTCTTCCCCCCCGTTTGCAAGGTCTCCGACAATGGTAAGGGTAGGCCACTCCGGGTGTCGCTTCCATACCGCTGCGAGGGCAAATGTACCTTTGACGTGACTGTGTCCCGCGATATGCAGACAAAGGTTGTTTGATGGAAGCTCGTGGGAGAACTCTGCTCCTCGATCTAGGCTGGTGAATCCTACCAGCCGTATCGGCTTCCCGAGGTGCCCCAGCTGGTCTAAGGTGTCGCGCGCCTTTCCCCAGAGAAGATTGACAGCGTTAAGGTGAACCAAATTGTGAGGCATGAACCACTCGGGATGCGGCATGAGTACATTCATCGCCGCCGTATGCGCGTGGTGTTCATTGATTGTTTCAATGTGCACGTTCAGGTCGAAAAGCGGTCGCCGAAGTATGCGAGACGAACGCCGTCGTGCGACTTCAAGAGCAGTGGCAACCTTCGGCAATTGTTTGTTCAACGCGGAATCCTGAGCCTTGCCACGAACCCAAACACGGTGCCCCAGTTCAACGAGGGCCTTCGTCAAAACTTCGATGTCGACACCCATGCCACCGCTGGAGGCGGCATGGATGCAGACGCGAAATGATGTTTCCTGAGTTGCCGAGTTCCGTTTCCAGGAGATCATCTGGCTTCGATCCGCTATTGGTCAGTCGAGTAGATCGAATCTGAGGGCGAGGTCAGGACGATCTTTGTTGTTAGTTACGTCGAGAGTGGCAATCGGGTATCGAACGCAAGTAGGTTCGAGATGTTCATTCTCGCAAAGAAGGGAACGCGAAAGGAACGTGATCTCCACTACTTCAGGCACGTTTGTCTCGGGAACGACTCCTGCAAAGTTATTCGCGTGAGCGTGTACGACAATAAACCTGTCCGAAAGGTTTTCGATGATGCGGCAAAAGTCTGTCCAGCGCTCTCCGAGGTCGTGGAACTCCGCTGTGATGCAAATGACTTTAGCCCAACTTGAGAGGACATCGGGCAAGACTTCATACTCGCTGCCTTCAATGTCGATCTTGAGTACGATTCGGTCAGATGGCCTGCAATGGGCTTCGATCTCCGCCCACGTAACCTCATCGGCGAGTGGCGAGCGCACAACTGATTTGCCCCGAATCATCTTTTCGATAAAGCGCGCATCACTCGCATACCAAAACAACGAGAAAGACTTGAGCCGGCGAATGTTAAGCGCGGTTGACCGAATCGACGAGATTACCTCGCTCCGCTTGAGTCTTATAAGGGCCTTCACTGCTCCGATGAGGGACCGAAAAGCTCGATAGAGGTATACCCGGCTCCCTGTAGTGCCGTCTACTCCCAGGGTCAGGCGAGGGCGAGCAGTCCTGCGAACAGTGTCTTCAAATGACCAGTCGTTCTCAATTCCAAGACCGATGAGTACATCTGTTTGCGCTAGTACTCGACTTGGAATAACGTAGCCACCGTCACCAGCCCGACCGATTCGCGTGAGATCAGAGGTGGGTGTTGGTCGAAACAGCGCGATCGAGGGGCGGGTAACGCCAGTTGGCAGGTCGTTCATACAACTAAGTGGATTACCCAAAGTGAAGTGTCTTTTGGCAGGATGAGCATTGCTAACATATACCAGCGGACGGCTAAGTCGCTTGCGATTTCGGCTTCTCTGGATACTGTCGCAGTCGAAAGAAGTCGGCAACTCGAGCCGCTGGCCTTGGCCGGATGTCTGCTGAGATGTTTGCCCTAAGTGTTCCTCTGCAAGCGGCCAACGTGTAGTCCGAGAACGTCAGCCGTTGAGCGCACGCTTCGGACTGCCTAGTCCTAAACTAGTGACGCGAAGTCACCATCTATGGTCCCGCTGAGGGAATCTTCATACAAAATAAGGGTTTGTGTTGCCGCAGCAGTCTGGCCGGCTTCTTGCTCCCAGTGTGACACTGAGCCCCATCACTGCGTCTTGACGGTAACCCCGGAATACGCCACTCTCCGGTTCTCCCCACAATGTCCGGTATCCATTCCCTCTCCTCGCTCGCAGGCGGCCCGCGTCCCGGCCCGCGTCGCGTGACCCCCAGGTCACGGGACGCTGTACGCCCGCTGGCCGTGGTCCCGACGCCGGGACCCTACGATGACTTCGAACCCCGGCCCCGCTCCGAGCTGGCCACCCGGGTCTTCAACATCATCGTCGCCGGTCTCATGCTCGTCCTGGCCGCGCCGGTCATGCTGCTGGCGGCCCTCGCCATTCGCCTGAGCTCACGCGGCCCCATTCTCTATATGCAGGAGCGGGTGGGCCTCGACCGCCGCTGGACCCGGACCCGCGCCCTCAACGAGCGCCGCCGCGAAGACCTCGGCGGGGCCCCGTTCACCATCTTCAAGTTCCGCTCCATGCGGGTAGACGCCGAGGCCAATGGCCAGGCGGTGTGGGCCAAGCAAAACGACGATCGCGTCACGCGGGTCGGCAAGATCCTGCGTGCCACGCGCATCGATGAACTGCCCCAGCTCTTCAACGTGCTGCGCGGCGACATGAACATCGTGGGCCCGCGCCCCGAGCGTCCGTCCATCTTTGTCCGCTTGCGCGAGCAGATCGACGAGTACCCCGTGCGTCAGCGCGTGCGCCCCGGCATCACCGGCCTCGCGCAGGTGTCCAACCCCTACGACCAGACCATCGACGACGTGCGTCGCAAGGTGGCCTACGACATCGCCTACATGCGGCGGCAGTCGCTGGCCGAGGACATTCGCATCATGGCCCGCACGGTTCCGGTCATGCTGCTGCGCATCGGCGGCTGGTAAGGCAGACTTGATTTCGCCGCCCAATGGGCGGCACGACGACATAACGAGCGGGTGGGCGGGGCCTATAGGCTCAGCTCACCCGCTTCGTCTTCTTCTTGAGGAAGTCCATGAGCACGAACTGCCCGAGACTCATGGTGTTGGTGAAGTAGGCTTTGCCGCGACTGATCTCGCTCACCCGTCGCACGAACTCCACCAACGCACGATCGCGTGCGAGCATGAAGGTGTTGATCATGATGCCGCTCTTGCGGCACGCGGCCACCTCACGCAGAGTCTCGGAAATCACGTACCCGTCGAGTCCCATGCTGTTCTTGTAGATCTGCCCGTCGGGCATGGTCAGCGCGCTGGGCTTGCCGTCGGTGATCATGATGATCTGCCGCATGTCCTTCTTCTGCGCCATCAGCAAACGCCGCGCGAGCTTGAGCCCTTCCGCCGTATTGGTGTGATACGGCCCCACCTGACTGCCCGCCAGCGTGGCCAGCGGAATTTCCTCGGCGCTGTCGTGAAACAGCACCACACGAATGGTGTCGCCAGGAAACTGCGTGCGAATGAGATGCGTGAGCGCGAGCGCCACCTTCTTGGCCGGCGTGAAACGATCTTCGCCGTACAGAATCATGCTGTGGGAACAGTCCAGCATGAGCACCGTGGCGCAGCTCGAGCGATACTCGCTCTGCCGCACCATGAGGTCCTTGTAGTCGAGATCAATGGGCACGTCCAGCGATCCGGTGCGCCCGAGTGCGTTGGCCAAGGTGGCCGGCACGTCGAGGTTCAAGGTGTCGCCAAACTCGTAGGGCTTGCTCCACGCGTCGCTCTCCACGCCCGTGGCCAACTGCGGCGTGTCGTGACTGCCCACGCTGCCCTTGCCGAAGCTGCCCAGCAAATGGCGCAGGGTCTTGTAGCCGAGGAAGTCCATGCCCTTGGCCGTGAGCGAGAACTGCACGTCGCGCGCGGCGGCCTGGCCAATGGAGCCCTTGCCGGTGAGGGGACGGTCGCCGCCCTCACCGTTGGCATCACCGGAGAGCTTGAGGTAGCCGTCCTGCATGAGACGCTGCACCAGACCGTCGAGCAGTTCGGCCAGTTGCTCCTCGCTCACGGAATCGCCCTCGCCGCGCAGGGCCTCGAGCATTTCGGGCGTGAGCTGCCCGCTCTCGATGAGCGCCCGCAGGATGGCTTCCTTGAGGGCATCGAGTGACTTGTCGGGCTCTTCGTCGGGTTCGCCCCAGTAGGCGCCCTGGCCACCGGCAAATCCCGACTGCAGCAGGAAATCCGCCAGCTGGTCGAGCAGCGCCTGCAGGTCCACCGCGTCCGCCCACTGCGGATTGAACTTCGTGTACGTGTGAGACCGCATATGCTCTCCGGTTAACCTTCTCCCATGAGTCTGTACGCTCGGCCCGTCGAAAGCGATCCCGAAATGAATCCCACGAACGTGGGGGGCACCTCAGGTCCCCGCCGTTCGGACCCGTTCCGCGTGCTCCGCACCCACCGGAACTTCCGCCTGTTCTGGACAGGCCAGACGGCGTCGCTGGTCGGCACCTGGATGCAGACCATGGCCGTGGGCTGGCTCTCACTCGAACTCTCCAACTCGGCTTTCGTGGTGGGCCTGGTGGCCAGCATGGGGGCTCTCCCCATCGTGCTCTTCAGCATGCACGCGGGCGCGCTGGTGGACCGGGGCAACAAACTGCGCATCGTGCGCATCACGCAGACGCTGTTTCTGCTCCAGGCGCTGGTGCTCTTTGGCGTGACGCTCAGCGGCCATGTGACGGTGGGGCTGCTGCTGGGGCTGTCGCTGGTGCAGGGGACCTTGAGCGCGGTGGAGATCCCGGCGCGGCAGAGCCTGATCATTCAGCTGGTGGGACGGGAGGACCTGCAGCCGGCCATTGCGCTCAATTCGAGCGGGTTCAATCTGGCGCGGGTGGTGGGGCCGGCGGTGGGGGGAGCGGTCATCGGGAAGCTCGGCATTGCGTGGTGTTTTGGGCTCAATGCCTTGTCATTCGGGTGGGTATTGTGGGGGTTGGCGCGGGTAAGAACAGCAAACAGCGAAACGGCAAACGGCGAAACAGCAAACCGCGACAGCGGTGGGTCGACAGCCGCGGGGTTCGAAACGGCCAACGGCGATAGCGCGGCCCCGGAAGCCTTTGCGCCGGAAGCCATTGGGGCAGAAGCCTCAACGGCAGGGACTGGGGTTGGGGCTTCTGGGGTTGGGGCTTCCGAGCATGAAGGCATCCGGCGTGAGGGCTCTCGCGGTTTGCCGTTTCGCAGTAGGCTCTCGGTGCCCGGCTATCGCAGTTTGCTGGTCCAGCTCTCCGCGACCAACCGCAGCGCATGGGACGGCCTTCGGTACCTCGCCCTCCCCGGTCCCGTGCGCGAGCTGCTGCTGCTCGTCACCATCGGCGCCATACTCGGCGGTCCCTTCATTGCCCTCATGCCCGTGGTGGCGCGGGAGCAGTTGGGGCTCGGGGCAGAGGGCTACGGCGCCATGCTGGCCATGGTCGGAATCGGGGGACTGATCGGCGCCCTGCTCGTGGCCGGCCCGGTGTCGCACAAACCCCATAGGGGGCGCGTGCTCATCGGGGCAGCGCTGGCCTTTCCGCTGCTGCTGCTGGCCTTTGCCCTTACGCGCACCCCATGGCTGGCCTATGCGCTGCTGCTGCTCACGGGCATGGCCATGATCATGTTCAACTCGCTCAGCAATGGCGTGCTGCAGTTGCTGGTGGACGAGCGCTATCGCGGCCGTCTGATGGCGTTCTATTCGCTGGTGTTTGTGGGGCTGTCGCAGGCCGTGGGCGCATTGGCGCTGGGCGCACTGGCGCGGCTCATCGGGGGAGGGGAGGCGATTGCGGCCTGTGCCTTGGTGCTGGCCGTGGCGTCGGGGGCGGCGTGGAGGCGGGGAATGTTCTGGCGGGTGGTCTAACAGCAAACGGCGACAGCAAACAGCGGCACAGCAAACTGCGAAACGGCCAACGGCGGCAGCCTTTACGCCAGAAGCCATTGCGCCGGAAGCCTTGAATACAGCAGCCCCAACCGCAGGTCCTGCAGTTGGGGCTGCTGTCGTCTTGGCTGCTGATGTACAGGCTTCTGGCGTTAAGGCTGCCGCCGTTGGCCGTTTCGCTGTCAGCTGTTCCGCTGTTTGCTGTGCCGCTCCTTGCTGTGCCGTCGCTCAACCCAAAGTGAGGCCAAACCGCAGCGTCCTTCCCGGCTGCGGCAACCCGCACTGATCGTACACCGTCGCGTTGCTCACATTGTCCATGGCCACCAGCGCCGTGAGTCGCTGCAGCAGTCCGCGTCCGCGCAAGGCAAACGTGCGCGTGAGGGCCGCATCGCCGACGGTCTGTGCGTCGAGCTTCACCTGGCGCCCCAAGTCCGGATGCTGGCAGTACTGCGCGCCCGTGTAGCGCGTCATCGCACTCGCGCGAATGCCCTTCATGAGCGGCGAGATGAATGCCAGCGACGCGCGCTGCTCGGGATTGTGCTCCGCGAAGCGGTCGCTCGCATTGGTGATGGTCTGGTCCTGCACACGAATGCGCTGCAGCGTCACGTCGCCCGTTATCGTCGCGCCGCGCAGCGCCGCCGGGCTGTAGCTCACCAGCGCCTCGGCGCCATGACTCCTGATCTCATCGCGGTTGATGCGGCGGAACAGGCGGTTGGGCAGGGTCACACGCACTACGGCGTCGTCGAGGCGGTGCGCAAAGCCCACGAGCTGCAACTGCAGTCCGCGCGCCGCGAAGGCACCGCCGTCGAGGGTCACGCCGCCTTCAAATCCCAGCAGGGTTTCAGGACGCAGCGTGGGGTTCGGGTCAAAGCGATTGAGCGCGCCGCTGTAGAGTTCACGCAGCGCGGCAAAACGCGCGCGCTCGCTGGCCGACGCGTGCAGGCGAATGCCATCGTTGATGCGCAGCGTGGTGCCCAGGCGCCAGCCGGTTTGTGTGAGGGTGCCCAGCGACTCGCGTCCGCCGGTGCGCGGTGTGCTGGCGCGGTCGTGCACCACGCCGCCGCTGAACAGCACCCGCTCGTGCACCGGGATGTCGAGCTCCGTGCCCACGCTGGTGAGACGCTGCTCGTAGCGTGTGGCCACCGAGGCGGGGTTCTGCGCGGCCATGGTTTCGTCGTACCGCACGCGACTGTCGGTGGCCGCGACACGCAGTTGCAGGTTGCCGGGCAACGAGTGCGTGCCCTCAATGCGCGCGATGTCGGTGGTTTCCGCACCCAGTTCGAGCGCGGTCACGGTGGCGTAGTCGCGATTGGCGTAGGTCTCGATTTCGAGATCCTGCGTGGTGCGTCCCACACTCGCTGACAGCGTGCCGTAGCCCAGTGGCGTCTGACGCACGCCGGTGCCCGCGGTCAGCAGACCCAATGCGCGCGACTGCGCCGGGTAGCGCCAGTAACGCGGCGACGCGATGTGCTGCTCGGGGGCCACGCCACGTTCAGCCGTATAGCCGGTGGCGGTGAGTCCCACATAGGCGCCGTCCGCATTGTCCCACCTGAGCGCCGCAAAACCGTCGAGCTGTGATTGATCGGTGTTGGTGCGCAGCCGCGTATTGCGCAAATCACCCGGATCGGCCGCGCCACCAGTCAGACCATTGCCCGGGTTGCCGCCCGATCGCGCGAAGCCGTCACGCGCACGCGACGATACGCCGCCGCGCACCCGCAGCGTGCCGTTGCCCAGGACGAAAGGCTGCGAGAGATTGGCTGAGAGCACACGGCTGCCGTACTGATCGATGCCCGTGCCCAGTGTGGCGCTGCGCGAGAGCGGCGCCATGCCACCAGCGCGTCTGGGCAGCGGGGCATTGAGGTCGAGACGAATGACACCACCCAGGGTGTTCGCGCCGCCCAGCAGGGTGGCGAGACCGCGCACCACCGTGATCTGCTCGATGCCGGTGGTGGGCAGAATGGACGGGTCCATGCGTGAGTCCCATCCCACCGAGAGCGGCAGGCCGTCCAGCAGCACGGCTGCCTGCCGTGAGTCGCTGCCACGCACACCGATTTCCGTTTCGCCGCGTGAGTTCTGGCGCACCAGCACAAAGGCCGTCTGGCGCAGCACGTCGGCCAGCGCCGGCGCAGGCTGCAGCGGCACGGGCAGCGAATCGGGACGGATGACCACGGCCGTGGCGCCGCCCGTCACCGAGGGCGCGCGGCTGCCGCGCACCGCCATGGGCTCGATGCGTCGGGCGGAGGTGTCGGGTGTGCTGCGCTTGGCGTCACGCTGCTGCGCGCCAAGCGCGGCAGGCAGCAACAGGGTCAGCAGGACGGGGGGGAGAACCGAAGGTCGGCGCATGCGGCGGGGCTGAGTACCGGCGGGGAGTGTTCAGCCCTGAAGCCTAGCGCGCGCACCTAAACGGTCGATTAATGGCCCGGCTCGTTACTGACTACCACGGATTCCGCGGACAACAAAGGAAACCACAGGAAAGCACCTCCGAAGACAAGGAGACGCTGTCTTCCTGTTGTTTCCGCGTGTTGTCCGCGCAATCCGTGGTAATCAGTACAGCCGATGCCCGCCGAGCGAATCAGTACTCGTCGCGCTTGCGGCGCGATTCGCGCTCCGGCCGCGTGTACATGCCCACGTCGGAGCGCGAGATGCGCCGCCGCGCCACGAGCGCCTCGAGCACGAGCTCGCAGGCCACCACCACCAGCGCATCGTCGTCGCGCGGCGCGAGACCCACGGCCGTGACGAGATCGACGAGGCCGGGCACCAGATCAAAGCCCTTGCGCACCAGATCCACCGCCATGTCATCGGCGATCTGCAGCAGGTTGCCCTGCTCGAACCAGATCACGATGCTGTCGGTGTCGAGATCACCGGCGCGCGCTTCGAGAGTGGCGTGACAGGCGCGGCGAATGAGTTCGCGCGCGATGGCCGCCGCACCCACGAGTTCACCCTCGTACTCGAGCTCCATCTTGCCGGTGATGGCCGGCAGCGCCGCATACACGTCGCCCAGACGCGGCACGGCCTCACGATCGCCCTGACGCAGCGCGCGGGACTCGGCGTTGGACACCACGTTCTCGAGTGTGGTGATGGGCATGCGCTGCGACACCCCACTGCGCTTGTCGATGCGCTTGTCTTCGCGCGCCTCGAAGGCCACACGCTCCACCACTTCCGACACGAGATCGGGCACACGGATCTCCACGCTGCCCGTGCGTGCCGTCCACGCTTCCTGCTTCGTGATGGCCACGCCCAGGTCCACATCTTCCGGATAGTGCGTGATGATTTCGCTGCCGATGCGATCCTTGAGCGGCGTGATGATCTTGCCGCGCGCCGTGTAGTCTTCCGGGTTGGCGGTGAAGCAGAGCAGCACATCGAGTGCAAGACGCACCGGATAGCCTTTGATCTGCACATCGCCTTCCTGCATGATGTTGAACAGGCCCACCTGCACCTTGCCGGCGAGATCGGGCAGTTCGTTGAGCGCGAAGATACCGCGATTGGCGCGCGGCAACATGCCGTAGTGGATGGTCAGCTCGTCGCTCAGCAGATGCCCACCACGCGCGGCCTTGATGGGGTCCACGTCACCGATGATGTCGGCCACAGTGACGTCGGGCGTGGCCAGCTTCTCCACGTAGCGCTGCTCGCGGGCCACCCAGGCAATGGGCGTGTCGTCGCCGTGCTCGTCGATGAGCAGACGCGCATACCGGCTGATGGGGCGGAACGGGTCGTCGTTGACCTCACTGCCCGCCACCACCGGCATGGCTTCGTCGAGCAGGGTCATGAGCGCACGCAGAATGCGCGACTTGGCCTGACCACGCAGCCCGAGCAGGATGAAGTTGTGCCGCGCCAGCAGGGCGTTGACGATCTGCGGCATGACCGAGTCTTCATAGCCCAGCACGCCGCGGAACAGCGGGCCGCCATCCTGCAGGCGGGCGATGAGGTTGCGGCGGATTTCTTCCTTCACGGATCCGGGCCGATTGGCGGCGTAGCCGGAACGTTTCAGGGCGCCCAGGGTGTCAGGAAGTCGCGTCACAGGTTCAAAATGGTGAGAAGTGGAGCGCCGATCCGGGGACCAGCGCCTTCCGGAGTTGAGAAAATGCTTGGGGTGTAACGCTTTGCAGATCGCAGCCTGAAGTGATTCTTAGCACCACCTTTCACTTGACAGGGTGTGACCTGACCGTAGTTTGGAGGTGCAAGATCCCCGTCGGCACATCCGCCGAGGGGGCCGTGCGCTTTTCTGGCCGCACGGCGCAAACACCGCCCCGTTGAGGTTTCTCCATGAAGCGCATCGCCCTCGTCGCTGCTGCCCTCGTTCTCGCCGCCTGCTCCGCCAAGGAAGAGGCGCCCGCCGCTGACTCGGCGATGGCTGCTCCGGCCGCCGCCGCCCCGGCCACGGATTCGGCCATGATGGCTCCGCCGGCTGACTCGATGGCCACGGATTCCACGGCTGACACGACCAAGAAGATGTAATTCGAGACCCTTCGGGGTTTTGAGCTGCGGGCGGGAGCTTCTGGCTTCCGCCCGCAGTTTTTTATCCGGCCGCTTCGGTCGTGGCTTCATCGAATGGCAGCGCCACCACCGTCGCGGAAATGCTGCCGTTGCTTCCCGTCACCTGCACCGTGTCGCCAGGCGCGACCTCGCGACGGATCATGGCCATGGCAATGGCGCCGAGCCGCGGCGAGACCACGGTACTGCGTACGTCACCCACGTCCTTGCCGGTGCCGTCCAGCACACGCGCGTGCTGTGGCAGCACCTCCTGTGCGGTGAGTCCCCGCAGATGGCGATTGACATGCCCACGGAAATGCACACGCGCGACGGTCTCCTGTCCGGTGTAGCAGCCCTTGGTGAACGAGATGGCACCGAGCATGTCGAGATTGGCTTCCTGCGGGATGGTGTTCTCGTCCATGTCCACCCCGTAGGCGGGTCGGCCGCCCTCAATGCGTGCCACGTTCCACACCGCCCGACTGCCGCGACGGTAGCTGGAGGCCTGCACGAAACGCGAGAGTGTTTCGCGATCTTCTGCGCGGGCGAGTACGACGAAGCCCGGCAGTGCCCCCATGACCGGCGCGCGAATGAGCCGCACGGTGATGCCATCCACGCTCCACGGGGCGTGTCCCCACACGGGCCACGCGTCCAGCTTCGCGATACGCTCCTGCAACGCGCCGCCGGGGGCATCCGGTTCCGAGCGGGCGCTGTTCTCGCTGCCGAGGCGCGCCACGGCGTCGGCGGCCATTTGGCCGTACACCAGCCAGGTGGCCCAGGACTCGTGGTCGTCGTGCACCTTGGCGAGTCGCGGATTGATGTACTTGCGCGCCATGCTCAGCCAGGCCTCGGCGCAGTCGCGAATGACCGTGCAGAGGAAGGTCTCGTCGTCGAGGCGCGCGACGTACATGTCGCAGACCACCTTGCCCTTGGGCGTGAGCGCAACGGCGTGCAGGCCGCGTCCCACCTCGAGCGCGGCCACGTCGTTGGTGACGAGCCCGTTCAGCGCTTCGGCGGCCTTGGGGCCGGCAATGGTGCTCCAATGGTTCTGCGCCTCGAACCACACGGCGCGGCGACGGAGGTCGTGGTAGGCCTCCACGTCGTCTGCGCCAAGCGGCGCCGGATAGAGCAGGTCGGTCGAGTCGATGGGCATGGTTGGAAATCTATCGACCTGCAGCCAAGAAACGACTGACCTTGCCTTCCTCCTCTGCGCCCTCTGCGTCCTCGTTCCCTCTGCGTGAGCTGTTCACGATCCGGCTGCACCGACCGACCTCGCGGCCTACGCGAGATCGTCAACCGCTCACGCTGAGACAAGGAGGAAAGGAGGGCGCAGAGAGCAACTGTCTGGGTCAAACTGCCTTGTCGCGGATGACGCGGATTGGGCGGAAACCACACGGATCAGACATGAGAGCCAATCCGTGGACGATCGACTCCTCTGCGCTCTCTGCTGTTCTCCTGCAGTTCTCTGCGTGAGCGGTTGACGATCTCGCGGTAGTAACGAGTGTCGGTGCAGAAGCCGAATCGTCGAGAGCTCGCGCAGAGCAAGGCTCAAAGGCTTCGTTTCAGCGCGTACTGAAAAACATCGAAGAAGGTCAAGGATCGACTGCCGGTAGAGGGGGACGAGCGGTAAGGTCATGTACCTGACGTTGCGCACTGGCAACTCCAAGTCGGTTCAACCGCTCGTCGATGTGCTGCCAACTGCGGTCGAAACTGCTGCCGGCGCCACGAGGCGGGTCGTCGGCGCAGCGCAGCAAGCTGACCTGTGTGTCGAGCCCACTCAGCGCCAAGAGCGGCTCGACATGACGGCGTTCGCTGTCGCTGCGCAGCACGACACGATGGCCCGCCGCCACGGCATCGCGCAGCGCCGCGAGTCCCTCAGGCACGAGGGGCACACCATGCGCGATGATGCCGGCGTAAAGACGCTGCGCGCGCAGCAGCACAAGGTCGTGTCGTGTGAAATCCTGTGGCGTCGGGTCGAGCTGCTGCAGGGCCTCGGCCATGGCGCGGCCGGGCAGCGCGTCGCGCACGAGCTCTTCGGCGATGGGCATACCCTCTGCAGCCAGCGCTTCATGCAGCGCCGCCGTGCGCGCAGGCAGGGTGTCGAACAGCACGCCGTCAAATGCGAGAATGACTGCGTGCTGGACGGGTGGGCCGGCGTTCACCGCGTTGCCGCTGACTGGTTGTACGACGCGGCCAGCAACTCGATGGGATGTTTGACGACCACACTCGAGCCGGCGAGGTGCAGGCCCGCGCCAATCTGCATGAGGCACCCGGGATTGCCGGTGGCCAGCACCTCGGCGTGCGTTTCGGCAATGCGCTGCAGCTTGGGGGCCAGCACGGCGTCTGATGTATCGGGCTCGACGAGATTGTAGATGCCCGCACTCCCGCAGCATTGATCGGCGTCTTCGAGCGGCACGAGCTCGAGACCCGAAATGTGCTCGAGCACGGCCAGCGGCTGACGCACGACACGCTGCGCATGCATCTGATGACAGGGCGGGTCGTGGGTGACACGCAGCGGCAACGCGGTGCTGCCGGTCTTTGGGCCAACCGATGCGAGCCACTCACTCACGTCGCGGGTCTTTTGTGCAACGCGCGTGGCGCGTTCGGCCCAGGACGGGTCGTCGTGCAGCAGATGGCCGTACTGCTTGAGCATGGCGCCACACCCGGCCGCGTTGACGATGATGACGTCGGGGTTGCTGCGCTCGAAGGCGGCGATGTTGGCGCGGGCGAGGGCGCGCGCGCCGTCCATGTCGCCGGCGTGAGCGTGCAGAGCGCCGCAGCAGCGCTGGCCTTTCGTGTCGATGCACTTGGCACCGTTGGCTTGGACGGCGGTCTGGGTGTCGTGGTTGATGTGGTTCAGCAGACCGTGCATGACACAACCTTCCAACAGCGAAACAGCGATAGCCGTGTCACGGAAGCCGTTGGCGGAGGAAACAGCGATAGCCGTGTCGCGGAAGCCGTTGCTTGCAGCAACTCCGGAAGCCGTAGAGTGGGAGCCGCTCGAGGACGGCACTGCGGTAGCTGAAGGGCGGGAGCCGTGGGTGCGCGTGAGTGGCGTTGGTCGTGTGCTGGCCAACATCGCGAGGGGAAAGCCAAGACGGCGCGGCAGTTTTGGCGCGAGCCAAGCGGGCAGGCGCGTGTCGCGAAAGAGGCGCGCCGCGAACAACACCGTATGCAACAGCGCGTGCATGCGGAACACACGCAGAATGACGCGTGCCACCAGTGGCAGGCCACGCAGCGGCGCGAGCGTGGCGCGTGTGGCTTCGATCAGCTCGCCATAGGGCACACCCGACGGACAGGCGGTTTCGCAGGCGCGGCAGCCGAGGCAGCGATCGAAGTGCGCGCCCACCTCGGGGTCGGTGGGGGCGATGTCGCCGTCGAGCAAACGACGCATGAGCACGAGACGACCACGCGGTGAGTCGTTCTCGTCCTCGAGGTTCACATACGTGGGACAGGCCTGCAGACAGAAGCCGCAGTGCACGCAGGCATCGAGGCCCTTGGCGGCATCGGCCAGCGGCGTATGCGGCAGGGCACAGGGACTGGGCGCGACGTTGGCTGACACGATGTTGGCTGACACGATGTTCGCTGACACGATGTTGGCTGACACGTTGCTCATGGATTGATGCTCATGGCGTCTGCACTACGGCGTCGTGCAGCAACTCGGGCGCCACGCGCCATGGGCTGCAGAGCCCTGCCGGGTCGAATCGTGCCTTCACCTGCTGATCGAGAGCGGAACGCGGTGCGGGCACGGCGCGCCCCTGATCCCATGCCATGCTGATGCGATGCAGTGCGCCCTGCGCGGCGGCGTGGTGGTAGAGCAGATCGAGTTGTGTGTCCAGCGATTCGTGCGAGGCGTGATCACGCGGTACGACCAGTCGCAGGCCGCCGCGCTCCACGTGATACTGCCAGGAGGCATTCGTGAACGTGCGGTGTACGGCCTGCACAAAGGGCAGGGCGTCGCTTCGCGGCGTGCGGAGTCGCATCACGGCGGCGTCGACCGGCGTGTGACGCAGGCCGTCCAGTGGCGAGGGATCGTTGGCGCTACCCGATGCTCCGCTGTTGGCGTCCACGTTGGCGTCCACGTTGGCGTCGATGGCACCCAGGTCCTCCACGTCAGACGGGCTCACGCCCGCGAGTGCGGCGAGATGCGCACGCAGCGCCTGCACACGCGCAGCGTTGCCGCTCACGCGCGCCCAGAGAGTGAGCGGCTGACCTGGCGTGTGGCAGAGCAGCATGGGCAGCGGCGCACGCTGCGCGATGAGCGCGGGCAGGCAGGTGGCCAACGCGTTCACCACGGGCTGCTCGAGCGTCACGCGCATGAGCTGATCATGCGGCGGCCTGGCATGCAGACGCAGACTGAGTTGCGTGATGATGCCCAAGGTGCCGTGCGCGCCGGTGAAGAGGCGCACGAGATCAAAGCCGGCCACGTTCTTCACCACGCGGCCACCGGCACGCAGCACCTCACCCGTGCCGTCCACCACCTCGAGTCCCAGCACGAGATCTCGCATGAGCAGATCGCCGAGTGCGAGTGGTGCAGTGGCGGCGGTGGATGCCATGGCGCCCAGGGTGCTCTCTTCGCTGCCATAGGGCGCCAGCGCAAACATCTGCCCATGTGCGGCCGTGACCTGCGTGAGTTCACGCCAGGTCATGCCGGCGCCCACGGTAATGACCAGGTCCCCGGGTTCGTATTCCACCACGTTGGCGTGATGTGCACGTACCGACACCGGCGTGGCGTCGGCAAAGGGGCCGCCACCGTGCCGCCAGGTGCCGGAGCCCAGGGGGCGGAAGCTACGCTGGCTTTCGAGGTGGTCACGCACGATGTGGGCAACGGGCGTGACGGCATGCGTTGTTGCAGACATCACGTCAGTCATCGCACCACACCCGCCCATTCGCGGCAGCTGTGCACGGGCACGACCTTGCCGGGATTGGCACGGCGATCGGGGTCGAAGACCGAGCGCAAGCGACACATGGCATCGAGTGTGGGTGCGTCGAAGAGTCGGTCCATGTAGCCGATCTTGTCGAGGCCCACCCCGTGTTCACCCGTAATGGTGCCGCCGGCATCGATGCAGGTCTGCATGATGTCCTTCATGGCCGCATGCACGCGGGCGTCCTGTTGGGCATCGCGCGCGTCGTAGGGAATGTTGGGATGCAGGTTGCCGTCGCCGGCGTGAAACACGTTGCACACCTTCACCCCGTGCCGGATGCCAATGGCCTCGATGCGTTCCAGCACCTCGGGCAGTCGGGTGCGTGGCACGACGGCGTCCTGCACCACGAGCGACGGCGCGATGCGGCCCATGGCACCAAAGGCCTTCTTGCGGCCCTGCCAGAGTCGCATGCGGTCGGCGGGCTCGGTGGCGACTCGTACGGCGCGCGCGCCGTTGGCCATGCAGGCCTCGCGTATGATGGCCACGTCCTCGTCCAGACCCGCGTCAGGGCCATCCACTTCACAGAGCAGGATGGCTGCGGCATCGACGGGATAGCCGGCGGCATAGATGCTGGCTTCGACGGCGCGGATGGTGGCGTTGTCCATCATCTCGAGCGCCGCCGGTACAATGCCGCTGGCAATGATGCGCGAGACGGCGCGTGCCGCGTCGGTGACCTGCGAGAAGTCGGCCAGCAGGGTATGCACGGCGTCGGGCAGCGGCACGAGGCGCACGGTGACCTGCGTGGCCACGCCAAAGCAGCCTTCACTGCCCACGAAGGTGCCGAGCAGGTCGTAGCCTTCACTTTCGCCGTGGGCGTCACCAAGGCGTACCAGCGAGCCATCGGGCAGCAGCACTTCGCACTCGAGCACGTGATTGAGGGTGACGCCGTACTTGAGGCAGTGTGGTCCACCGGCGTTTTCGGCCACGTTGCCGCCAATGGTGCAGACCGTCTGGCTGCTGGGGTCGGGCGCGTAGTGCAGGCCGAACTTGACGGTCTCGCGCGACAGCCGCGCATTGACGACGCCGGGCTCCACGCGCGCGAGTCGGTTGACCGGGTCGACGTCGAGAATGCGCGTGAGGCGATTGAGGCCGATGAGCACGACGCCGTCGGCGAGGGCGCCGCCTGAGAGCCCGGTGCCGGCGCCGCGGGGCACGAAGGGGGTGCCGGTGCGGGCGAGTTCACGCACCACGGCAATCAGTTCTTCGCGTGTGCCCGGGAAGACGGCCAGCGACGGGGTGGCGTGGTAGCCGGGCAGACCGTCGGCATCGTAGGGGGCGAGGGCGGCGGGGCGGGACTTGACCCAGCGTTCCCCGACGATGGAGGACAAACGATTGCGCATGCGGCGGAATCTACAACAGCAGACAGCGACGGCCTTACCGCGAAACGGCAAACCGCGATAGCCGTGGTTCGGAAGCCTTTACGCCAGAAGCCTGAAAGGCAGAAGCCCCAACTGCAGGACTGCAGTCGGGGCTTCCGGGGTGTGGCTTCTGAGGTAATGGCTTCTGGCGTAAAGGCTGCCGCCGTTTGCCGTTTCGCTGTTTGCTGTGCCGCAGTTTGCAGTCGCTGTTCAAACCCCTCGGACTGTCGCCACCATATCGCGGAGCGTTGCCAGGTCGAACGGCTTTTGCAGCACGTAGGGGTGTTCCGCCATCACCGACCCTGCCGGCGCATCCGCCACCGCGTCGCCGGTGGTGAGGATGATGCGCTGGGCAAGGTCCGGACGCTCGGTGCGCAGCAGCCCCAGGACGGCCTCGCCGCTCAGGTGCGGCAGGTGCAGGTCGCACACCACGACCTCGTAGCGCTGGTCCTCGGCGTCGGGACTTTCGCGCAACATGCGCAGCGCGACTTCACCGTCATCGGCTTCGTCCACCTGATACTGTTGGCGTTCGAACCACCGTTTGAGGGCGAACCGTATCCCGGCTTCATCATCCACGATCAACGCACGAGGCACTGCACTACTCCGCTTGAAACAGGAAACGGCGACTGCCCGTTCGTCCGGGTGCCGCCGTTCCTGAAAGTTAGACGAATGCGGAAATCCGCACAACGCAATGACTTACGGATGAGCTCGCTTTAACCGTCGCGCTCAAAACAGATGAGCTGGCTTACGCCGCGCCCCAGAACCCGGCCAGCGCGCGCCCGTCAGGCGACTCGCGCAGCTTCTCGAAGGCCCGCTCGCGGATCTGCCGGATGCGCTCACGGGTGACACCCATGAGGGCCCCGATGCGCTCGAGGGTCATGGCTTCCGCCCCTTCGTCGAGCCCGTAATAGAGGTACAGGATCTTGCGCTCACGCGGCGTGAGGTACTTGCGGAACACACGGTCGATGAACTCGCGCATGAGCCGGAAGTCGGTGCCTTCCTCAATGTCGGCGTGGGTCTCGCCGGCAAAGCGCTCACCCAGAGTGGAGGCCTCACGGTCCTGACGGTCGATGGGCGCGTCGAGTGAGACTTCGGTGCTGGAGATCTGTCGTGCCTGCCGCACCTGCTCGAGGGGCTCGCCGAGGAGCTTGGCCATTTCCTCGTCGGTGGGCTCGCGGTTCAGGACCTGCGAGAGCACCATCTCGCCGCGCGCGAGGCGAATGAGTTGCGAGTTCTGGTTGAGCGGGATGCGCACGCTGCGTGTCTGCTCGGCCAGCGCCTTGAGCACCGCCTGACGCACCCACCACACGGCGTAGGAGATGAACTTGACGCCCTGGTCGGGATCGAACTTGCGCACGGCCTTGAGCAGGCCTTCGTTGCCGATGGCCACGAGTTCGGAGAGGTCGAGACCGTGTCCCTGATACTTCTTCACGTAGCTGATCACGAAACGCAGATTGGCCGTGACGAGCCGTTCGGCGGCGGATTCGTCACCCTTCTGGGCAAGGCGAGCCAGACGCCGCTCTTCGGCGGCATCGGTGATCAGCGGCAGCTTCTGAATGTCGTGGAGGTACTGATCGAAGGCGGTGGAAGGAGCGGAACGGAAGAAGCCCTTCGCGCGAGCTTCGGGTGTCCTGGTCGCAGCTGCTGCCTGCATACGTCCTCGCCGAACGTGTCCAGATGTCCGAGCGCAGTGGGCCCGGAAGGAGGTGGGAGCGCCACTATACGACACGGGTTCCGGGCGGTCAATGAAAATTTTCGCGATGGCGCAAATGGGACAGTCCGGCGCCACCTTTGTGACATTTCTTGTGGTATTGCCTCAGTAATAAGGCGCTTGGCTGCCTTGGGTTGGTTTAACTGCTTTGTCGCGGATGACACGGATGGGGCGGAAACCGCACGGATCAAGCGGTCTGGATAAACCGCATTGTTTGGAAGCGAGGTGATTTCAATGCAGTGATCCGTGCGGTTTCCGCCCCATCCGCGTCATCCGCGACAAGGCAGTTCAATCGGCCCATCCTACTCGCGAACTCAGCGACTCGACACGGCAGTCAGATCGCGTCGAGGGCCTGTCGAACGAGGGCGTCGGACACGGGGCGCGACCAGCGCCCGTCGCCCGGGTCCATTTCGCCCAAGGCCACGGGCAGGGCGTAGCGGGCGGCGCCGGCGCGGGCCTTCTTGTCGCCATGGGTCTCGGCCAGCACAGCGTCCCGGCTCACTCCTGCGGGCATCACGGTGGGCAGCCCCACCGCGGCCACGGCCTCGCGTATGCGAGCGGCCAGCGGCTCACGCGCCACACCCGCGAGTTCCGCGAGCTGGGCTTCGGCAATCATGCCCAGAGCCACCGCGTCGCCATGCGGCAGTTGATAGTCGAGCTGCTTTTCGATGGCGTGGGCAATGGTGTGCCCGAAGTTGAGCACCTGCCGCTTGCCACCTTCGCGTGCGTCTTCTGCCACGACGGCGGCCTTGATGCGCACGCTCTCGGCCACCAGCGGCGTGAGGGCTGCAGCTCGCGATCGGTCATCAAGTTCGGCGAGCCGACTTCCCGTGTCCTGCACCCGTACGAAGTAGTCCGCGTCGGTCAGCACGCCGTGCTTGAGCATCTCGGCCAGCCCGGTGCGCAGCACTTCGGGCGGCAGGGTGTTCAGCACCTCGGTGTCCATGACCACCGCGGCCGGGTCATGAAACGCGCCCACGAGATTTTTGCCGGCCGGTGTGTCGACGGCCGTCTTGCCGCCCACGGCGGCGTCCACCATGGCCAGCAGCGTGGTGGGGATTTGCACGACGGGCACGCCACGCATGAAGGTGGCGGCGACAAAACCGGCGAGGTCACCCACCACCCCACCGCCCAGTGCGAGGATGGTCGTGTCGCGTCCCGCGCCCCAGGCCAGCAGCTCGTCGCTGAGCCGCGCCCACTCGGCGCGCGTCTTGTGCTGCTCGCCGGCGGGCAGCGTGAGCAAGCTGACACGCTCGGCCGGCGCAATGGCTTGCAGCGCCGCCATGACGCGCGCGGCATGATGCGGGGCGACGACGTCGTCACAGATGACGGCATAACGATGCGCGGGCGCGTGCTGCTGCACGATGTGGCCGAGCGCACTGAGCGCGCCCGGTGCGCAGTACACCGGGTAGGACAGCGGCAGGGGCGTGAGCGGTGCCACGTCCACTGCTGTTACCAGGTCACCTCACCGGCACCGGCGCGCTTGTTGGCGACGCGGGCCAGCATGAAGAGCAGGTCGGAAAGGCGATTGAGATAGATGATGACGAGGTGCGGCAGCTCGACGGTGCTGGCGAGATGCACGACACGACGCTCGGCGCGACGACACACGGTGCGGGCCACATGCAGCGCGGCGGCCTTGGGGGTGCCACCCGGAATGATGAAGCTGCGCAGGGGCTCGAGTTCGGACTCGCAGGCATCGATGGCGCGCTCGAGTTCCGCGATGCGTCCGTCGTCGATGCGGGCCTTGGCGAGCTGCTCGCGCATTTTTTCGTGATCAGGCGTGGCCAGCAGGGCGCCAATGGCAAAGAGATCGCGCTGAATGGGCACGAGGACTTCGTCGATGCGCGGCATCATGTCGATGCTGCGGGCGAGGCCGAGGGAGGCATTGAGCTCGTCGACGTCGCCATAGGCTTCGACGCGGGGATGGTCCTTGCCCACGCGCCCGCCGCCGAAGAGGGCGGTACCCCCTTCGTCTCCAGTCCGGGTATAGATCTTCATGTCTGGCAAGGTAATTGGGGGGGGAACGGCGAACGGCGGAACAGCGAACTGCGACAGCCAACCGCGGAACAGCCAACCGCGATAGCCTTCGCGCCGGAAGCCTTTGCGCCGGAAGCGCTACCGCAGGAGCCCCAACTGCCGGGCTGCGGTTGGGGCTTCTGGTCTATGGCTTCTGGCGTCAAGGCTTCCGAGGCACGGCTATCGCGGTTGGCCGTTTCGCGGTTGGCTATTCCGCGGTTTGCCATTCCGCCGTTCCTCCTCCTCGTGTGCCTCCCGCTCCTCAATGGCGCGAATGAGGTTCACGAGCATCTTGCACACTGCCACCCGCTTGTTTTCGCAGCGCCAGATGTGCTGCCGCGGTATGGCGCCGGTGCGCTCGAGCACCCGCAGATGGCTGCCCGTTTCATTGGCGGACGCCAGGGCCAGGCGCAGCTGACGCTTGAAGTTCGGGTCCGTGCCCAGGTTGGCCGCTTCGGCTACGTTGGCGGCGATGGCCGTCACGGAGCGGGCCAGCTGGCCGCGCACACCGGGTGCACGGCGGGCATTGACCAGCGGCACGACGGACAGCACGGCCACGGCGAGGTCCTCGGCGGCGGAGAGCACGCGGAGATGGCGGGAATCGCTCATGCCCCAGCATGCGCTGAGAAATGAGATGGTGTGACATCAGAACGACGAGAGTTGGGACATGGGAACGCATGGGCAACAGCCAACCGCGATAGCCGGGGGCTCGGAAGCCTGTGCGCCGGAAGCGCTACCACAGGAGCCCCAACTGCAGTCCTGCAGTCAAGGCTCCTGCCCTCCGGCTTCTGGCGCACAGGCTTCCGAGCCCCCGGCTATCGCAGTTGGCTGTTTCGCAGTTGGCTGTTCCGCAGTTGGCCATTCCGCTGTTCGACGGTAGCTGCGGGCTGTTAACTTCCCTCCGTCGTGCGCCCCTCACTCCTGCTTTTCGCCCTCGCCTTCGCGGGTCCCCTCGCCGCCCAGGACCTGTCCTGCGAGCGCGGCGATCGCGAGGTGCGCACCCTGCGATTCGAGGGCAATCGCGAGTACTCGGCGTCCGCACTCGCCGCCACCGTCGCCACGCTGCCCTCCACCTTTCCCGGTGTGCCACTCGTCGGGCAGCGACGATGCCTCGATCCGGTGGAGTTCGCGCGCGACGTGCAGCGCATTGCCTCGCTCTATCGCCGCCGCGGCTATCCCGATGTGCAGGTGGATACGCTGGTGCGGACCGTGAAGCAGAATGAGAAGCGGCAGGTGATCGACATCACCTTTGTCGTACGCGAAGGGGAGCCCATGCGCGTGAGCGCGCTGGTGCTGCGCGGCACGAGTGAGAACCCGGAAATCGCGGCCGCGGCGCGTGACTTCCCGCTGCAGGTGGGCGGCCTCTTTGATCGCTCGGCGCTCGAGGCGGGTCGCGACACGCTGGTGCGCCGTCTGCGCAATCGCGGCTGGCCGCAGGCCGAGGCGCTGCTGGCCTACACCACCAACACCCGCGCGCGCACCGCCGATGTGGAAGTGTCGGTGGTGCCGGGCGCGCGGGCGCGCATCGGACGCATTGCCCTGCAGGTGGAGTCGCCCGACGGCAGTCGTCAGGTGTCGGATGCCATGATTCGTCGCGCGCTCAATGTGTCGCCTGGCGACTGGTACAGCGCCCGCGCCATCATCGACGCGCAGCGCAATCTCTATCAGACCGACGTCTTTCAACGTGTCGAGATTCAACCCGACAGCCTGCAGCCGGCCGGCGATACGCTGGTGAATCTCACGGCGCGCCTGGTGGAAGGCGACCGGTTTGCCGTGCGCGGTGGCATGGGTTGGGCCACACTCGATTGCTTTCGCACGCAGGCCTCGCTGACCGATCGCGACTTCCTGCCCTACGCACAGCGTCTCGAGCTGACCGCGCGCGTGAGCAAGATCGGACTCGGTGCGCCGGTGGATGGATTCCCGGAACTGTGTCAGGGGCAGGCGCGCTCCGATCCGTACTCGCGCACGCTCAACTACTACACCTCGATGACGCTGCGGCAGCCGGTGCGTGCCGAGCAGGCGCGGGTGCCCTCGCTGACCGTGTTCAGCTCCACGCTCAGCGAGTACCGCGCCTTCCTGCGTCGCACGCCCATTGGTGGCGTGTTCTCCGTGACCGATCCGTTTGCACGCCGAGCGGCCACGCGCACGCCCAGCACACTGTCGTATCAGCTGGAGCTTGGACGTACCGAAGCGGAGCCGGCGTTCTTCTGCGCGGTGTTCAACGCCTGTGACGCGGAGTTGCGCGGCTTCCTGCAGCGCAACAATCGACTGGCGGCGCTCGAATTCAGCATGTCGCGCGAGCGACTGAACGACCCGTTGCGTCCGTCGGGGGGCACGCTCGCCCGCGTCTCGCTGCGCCATGCAAGCACCCTCATTGGCAGCGACCGTACCCAGCAGTTCAATCGTGCCACGGCCGATGTGTCGTGGTATCACCAGTTGGGCAGCGCCACCGTCACCGCCCATGTGCGGGGGGGACTGGTGCAGGGGCAGGGCAGCGGCGCCGGCGTGGGCAGTTTCATTCCGCCGCAGGAACGACTCTACGCCGGTGGCCCCACCACCGTGCGTGGTTTCCGTCAGAATGAGTTGGGCCCCGCCGTGTACATCGTGAGCGGCTATCAGGCGGTGGATGAAGGAGGACGTCAGTTCTTCCGCGTCGATTCCACCACGGTCACCGAGCGCGTGGTTCCCACGGGTGGCAACACGCTGTTTGTCGCCAACCTCGAGGCACAGTGGCCAAGTCCGGTGTTGCCGCGTCTGCTGCAGCTGGCGGCGTTTGCCGACGCCGGGCGCTTGTGGAACCGCGGTGACGTGGCGCGCGGCGCCTCGCTTGCGAGCGATGGACCCATCATCAAGGTCACGCCGGGTCTCGGTGTGCGTGTGGCCTCTCCCTTCGGCGCCATTCGCGTTGACTTTGGTTACAACCCGTATGCGCTGCCGGCCGGTGCGGCGTATTTCAATGCACCGCTGCAGGCTGGAGTGGCGCCGCTGTACTGCGTGAGCCCGGGCAATCAGCTGGCCATCAACGAGAGCATCCAGCCGGGCGCGCCGCCGGTGCAGGCCTCGGGCTCCTGCCCGGCCACGTTCCGACCCACGCGGCGCACGGGTCTGCTCGGACGACTGAATCCGAGCATCTGGATCGGGCAGGCCTTCTGATGGCACCGCGCCGCCGCACCGTCGTGTTGGGCACCGCTACGGTGCTCCTGCTGCTGCTGGTCGCGGCGGTGGGTGGCGTGGTGGGGCTCACGCAGACCGATCGCGGACGGGCGTTCATTCTGCGCACGGTGTTGCCCATTGCGCGCGCTGCCATTCCCGGTACGCTGCACGTGAGTGGGCTGCACGGCACGTTGTTCACCGAGCTGGCCATCGACTCGTTGGACCTGCGCACCGCCGACGGCAAGCCCTTCCTCACCACGGGCCCGATTCGGCTGACCTACGACCCGCGCGATTTGCTCGATGCGCGCATCGTCATCAAGTCGCTGGAAGTCACGCGGCCCCGCATCACGCTCATTGACTACGGCAACGACGACTGGAATTGGAAGCGTGCGCTGCGGCGTGGCCCGTCGAAACCCAAGGGCACGCCCAATCGCTTCGGGCGCTACATCGTCATCGACACCACCACGCTGCACGAGGCCACATTTGTTGCCCGTCTGCCGTGGCAGTTGTCGGATACCCTGCGCGGCGCCAAGCGTGACAGCGCGCTGCGCTACAACCTCACGCGGCTCGACGGTGAACGCCGCGCTGAAGACGGGCGCTATGTGCAGGTGTATCGGTTTGTGCGAGGTAACGTGGCGCTCGGGCGCAGCCGCCTCGCCGATCCGGACAGCGCCGGCCAGGCCTTCGCCGTGCGCAAGCTGGACGTGATGTGGGTGTATCCGCCCTTCTGGTTTCAGGGTTTGCAGGGGCGCTTTCTCAAACTGGGTGACTCGCTGTTCGTGGACAGCGCCCGCTTTGCCTTGCCCGGTTCGCGTGCGCATGGAGGGGCCAAGATCGTGTGGGGCGGCGGCAAGCCGGTGCGCTACGACATCCGGCTGCAACTCGACACCGTGTCACTCACCGATCTGGCGTGGATTGATGAGACCGTGCCCCACGTGGGTGGCGGGCGTGCCTTCCTCACCATGCGCAACGACCCGCGCAACCTGAGTATCATCGACTACCAGATCACCAACATGGACGCGCGCTCCCTGCGTTCGCGGCTCATGGGGCGCATGACCTGGGGGGTTGGTGGGCCGGTCACCCGTTTGTCAGACGTGGACCTGCAGCTGGAGCCGGCACACACCGACTTGTTGCGCTGGTTCAATGGGGAGCCCTTCCCGTACGACTGGCAGGGCGCTCTGCGCGGACGGGTAACAGGACGCGGCGGATTCCTGCCCGACTGGCAACTCGATGATGCCCAGCTGGCCTACTTCGATGAGCACGTACCGGGTGCGGTGAGTCGCGCACGGGCGCGCGGGCGACTCAACATCTTTGCTCCCGCGGAGGCGGTGCTCAAAGGCGTCGATCTGGACATCGAACAGCTCGACTTCCGCACGCCACGCTATGTGAACCCGCTGTTTGCGGAACTCAACGGCTTTGCGCGCGGCCGGGTGCGACTCGATTCGCTGTGGTACGACGCCTTCTTCAGCAACGCCGATCTCGAGCTGGTAGACGGACCGGGACAGCCCTCGCGCTTCACCGGCGCTGGTCGCTACACGCTGGTTCCCGAGGGCACGTTCTTCGATGTGGATCTGCAGGCCGTGCCCCTGTCGTATACCACGCTGTCGCGGTCGTATCCCGATATGCCGCTGCGCGGGTCGGCCGTGGGGCGCATTGTGGCCAAGGGCATGGCCGATGCCTTCGACCTGCAGGCCACGCTCGCCGGTGAAGGCGGCGAATTGAGTTTCACGGGCACGGCCGATGCGCTGGTGCCGGTCATGGGCGCGAATGGCAATTGGCGCGCACGCGGTGCCAACCTGCAGTCACTCTTTGGCGACACGCGCCTGCCCGCAAGCGCACTCACCATGGCCGGTCTGGTCAACCTCCAGGCCACCGTGGACAGCACCACCGACGAATTCATCACCAGCAGCATCCGCGGTCCGCTCACGGCCACGGTCGATCAGTTCTCGCGCATTGCCGATGCGCGGCTCTTTGGCGGCACCGTGTCGGTGCTCTTCGATTCGGGCCACGTGCGGGTGGACACGCTGCAGGTGGAGAGCTCGGCACTTCGTCTCGTTGCGCGCGGCGGTCTCGGACTCGATGCGGCGCGCCGCGATGCGCTGCGTTTCAATCTCGTGATTGATTCGCTGGGCGGCCTGCGTCCCTGGCTTTCGCCACGCGACAGTACCCGAACGCCGTTCATTCTGCCCACCGACACCCTGCGTGGTACCGTGGAAATGAGTGGCACGCTGTTCGGCTCCGTGGATTCGCTCGACACGCGCGGTCTCGATCTCGACGCGCGCGCCGATCTGCGGGACGTGGTGGTGGCGGGCACGCGTTCCTTGCGCGCCGGCTTTGACTTGCAGGTGGCCGATGTCCTGCGCGGGGCCAACGGGATGCTGGTCGCCACGGCTGATTCGGCCCTGCTGTTGGGTCTCGATGTGTCGGCGGCCACGGCGCGGTCCACGCTCAAGGGTGGGCTGGCCGAACGTTTCTCGGTGGCCTTGCGCACACCGTCGGAGAGTCGCCTGCAGGTGGCGGGCGGCGTTACGCGCGTGGGGGACAGCACCGACGTGCGATTCGATACGGTGTCGGTGCGGGTGGACAGCGGACTGGCCAGACCACGTGGTTTTGCCCTCGTGGCGCCGGCCACGTTGCGGCTCCTGGGTGGCGGTCGTGGTGTGCTCGACTCGCTGGTGCTGCAGCACACCGACACCGGCCGGTTGCTGCTGCGCGGAGCGCTTGGTGACAGTGGGCGGGTGGGCGGACAGTTTGTCGCCGACCGTGTGCCGCTCAGTGACATCGGACGATTGCTGCGCCGTGAGAGTCCAACCCGTGGCGCGATGAATGCCGACTTCACGCTGTCCGGCACTCGTGAGGCCCCGCGCATGGATGGCACCGTGCGCCTCGCGGACGCGGTCCTTGGCCGAGTGCGCTTCGGTGAGCTGTTCGCGCGCGCACACTACGATTCACTCAGGCTCGGCGTCGAAGGGTCGCTGCAAGTGGGTGGGCAGTCCGCCCTCGTCATGTCGGCGTCGCTGCCCATGGACTTGGCCCTCGCGCCTCGTGAACGGCGCACCATCGATCAGCCACTTACGGGTCGCATCGAGAGTGCGCGCACGGATCTTTCGCTGCTCGAGTCGCTCTTCCCCGATGTGACGCGCGCCAGTGGCTCGCTGGAAACCGATGTTGCGCTCACGGGCACCTGGGATCGCCCCAGGCTGCGTGGTCAGCTGCGCGTGGACAACGCCTCGCTGTCGCTCGAGAATCTCGGTATCCGCCTCGAGAAGGCGTCAGCCGATGTGGGTCTGTTGGGCGACACCATCCAGATTCGGCGCTTTGGTGCCAGCAGTGGGGCACCCACCGACTCGCTGGGTCTTTCGGGTGTTATTGGCATTACCGAAATCGCCAAGCCCTCGTTCAACCTCACGTTGACGGCCAACAACTTCCTGGCGGTGGACAAGGCCCGGTCGGCCTCACTGACGCTCACCACCACACGGCCCATCACACTCGAGGGTTCGAGTGAGGCGCCGGTGCTGCGCGGCGCCGTGCGTGTGGACCGCGGGCGCGTGTACATCAATCAGTTGGCACAGCGCCGCGCGCTGGATGTGCCCGAAGATCTCGATCTCATCGACACCACACGCTTTGGGGTGAATGCGCTGCTGCCGAATGCGCCCAGCATGATCATGCGCAATCTGCAGCTTGACGATGTGCGCCTGCGCATCGGGGATGACGTGTGGCTGCGCTCGCCCGAGGCCAACCTCAAGCTGGGTGGCCAGTTGCGGCTCACCCGCTCGGCGCCGCGCGATGTGAGAGGTGCGCGACTCGCGCTGGCCGACTCCCTCACCGTGGAGCGTGGCACCTATCAGCTCAACCTCGGCATTGCCCGTCCCACCTTCGAGGTGGAGCGCGGGGTGGTGCGATTCTTCGGTGACCCGGACCTCGAGCCCACGCTCGATATTGCGGCGCTGCACACGGTGCGCGAGACGCGTGCCAACTCCAATCGCCAGGACGTGCGCATTCGCGTGAACATCGGCGGCACCGTGGAGCGTCCCACGCTCGCGCTCACCAGCGCCGACAATCCGCCGCTGCCCGAGAGCGACATGCTGAGCTATCTGGTTACCGGCGAACCGGCGTACACGGTGCTAGGCAGTACATATGCCGAGCAGGGCGCCACGCTCGCACTTCGTCTGGCGGGTTCGTATTTGTCGAGTCGTCTGGCGGGTGGGCGTTTTGATGTGGTGCAGGTGGAGCCCACGGCACTCAATCCCGGCGACGCTGCCAACCTGCGCCAGAACGGCCTGGGCATTCTCGCGTCCACGCGCGTGGGTGTTGGCGGTCAGGTGGCGCGCAACACCTTCCTGACCTTCAGCACCGGCCTGTGTGGCCTTGCGCCGCAGACCGGCAGCGGGGACGCGTTGTCGCTGTTTGCGCAGGGGCTTGGCGTGAAGGTCGAACGCCGCTTTGACGGGGGGCTGTCGGTACAGGCCGGCCTCGAACCCGGCTCGTCGGCGCAGGCCTGCGGACGCCTGGGCATTTCCCGCACGTTCCAGCAGACGCCGCCGCAGATCGGTATCGATTTCTTCCGCTTCTGGACCTTCTGAACGGATCGGGGCGCATTCTGTAACGGTCGAGGCCGCTGGCTCGTCTCTCTACGCCATGGTCTCTCCGCCCCAGTTCCTGCCCGCCGCCAATACCCAGCCCGCCCTTCACGGGGTGCTGGATTCCATCGACCGCGCCGATTCCACGGCGGGGCGTGTGCAGGCGGCGGTCCATGGCCTGCAGGACCTGGGCTTCGAGCAGGTGGTCGTATCCCTGCGCGATCAGTCTCTCAACACCACGCTGGTGGTGGAGACGGACTCGCAGGTGTTTCCGCAGGTCGGGGCCCCTGGCCCGATGCCACTCAAGGCGCTGCCGGGTGCGGTGTGGCGGCGACGCCTGCAACATCTCGATCGATTCAAGGTCGGGGACCTCTATCTGCTCGATGGCAGCGACCCGTGGGTGGCGCTTGAGTTCTATGGCACCGACCCCAGTGCATCGGCCGACGACGATCGCTGGCTGCCCACGGATCTCATCATCGGTGTCATGCGTGGCCCGCACGGCGACGTGCTGGGCTTCGTGAAGATTGCCAATCCGCGCGATGGTCGGCGCCCGAGCGACATTCGGCAGCGTGATCTGGCGGCCATTGTGCGCCATCTGGCGGCACGTGTGGGGCATGACGCCCTTGAAGCGGTGGCGCAGCAGCGCCATACGCGCCTGCAATTGTTGCAGGAGGCTGGCGCTTCGCTGGCCCGTTCGCTCGACGAACAGGAGATCGTGCGTGAGCTCGCACGTCAGGCGCAGCGCGCCGTTCGATGCGACGGGGTGGCGCTCATGGTGCCCGACCTCACCAATGACCTGCTGACCACCACGCTGCGCATTGTGCGCGGCGCTGAACGACCGCGAGCCACCGTGCGCCTCGGCGATGGCCTCGTGGCCGAAGTGGCGCGCACCGGCCGCCCGGTGCGTGTCGGCGACCGTGATGCCGACCGCGCCCGCGAGCGTGCGGGGTTGGTGGCACCGCTGTCGTTCTACGACATCGTGGGTGAGGCGACGCCGGCCAGTTCGGTCATCGTGGTGCCCGTGCGCGTGGGGATCCGGCTGCTGGCCGTGCTGGCCGTGCACTCTTCGCATGTCAACGTCTTCTCGGCGGAAGACGAAGAGGTGCTGTCGACCATGGCGTCGCAGGCGGCCACGGCCCTCGCCAATGCGCGTCGTTACGCCGAGAGTGAGCGGGAGCGTCGTACCACCGAAGCGCTGGCCGATGTGGCGCGCGCTGTGGGTGAGTCCCTGCGGCTTGGTGAAGTGCTGCGGCTGATTCTGCGGCACTCGGTGTCGCTGCTTGGCGTCGAAGGCGCCTGCATTGCGCTCCGCAATGGCGACTATCTGCACATCGTGGCGGCGCACGGCAGCGCCGATGTGTTGAGTGGGGTGCATCTCCCGGTGGCGTCGAGTCTCATTGGCCGTGCCGTGGAAAGCAACGAACTGGTGCTGGCCAACGAGTTCACGGGTGAGGTGGCGCTCAACAAGACGGTGCAGCATCTGGCGCGCATTCAGCGCACCGTCATCGCGCCACTGGTCACGGGCCAGGGCACGATAGGCGGTATTGCGGTCATCAACCGCGAGCGCCCCTTCGATCAGGACGATGCCAAGGTGCTCAAGCGCCTGGCCGATCAGGTGTCGGTGGCCATCGTCAATGCGCGCCTCTTCGAGGAGATCGAAAAGGCCACGCAGGAGTGGAAGGTGGCCTTTGACAGCACCGCCAGCGGCATTGTGGTACTGGACGAGGCGCGCTGCGTGGTGCGCTGCAATACGCGCGCGGCGGAAATGTGTGGTCGTTCGGTGTCGGCGTTGCTGCGCACGCGTTTTCGCGTGGCGCTGTTGGGCCCGGGTGACGAGGCCGATGGCCGTGCGCTCGACGCGTTCATGGAGCGCGCCCTCGAAGATGGCGTCCCGGTGCGGGAAGCCGTGCGTGATCTCGCCACGGGCCGTCTGTTTGCCCTGCTGGCCGCGCCGCATCCGGCAGGCGGCCTGGTCATCACCTTCGACGATGTCACCGAGTCCTCGCGTCTGGCCGAACAGCATGGCAAGGTGCTGGATACGGTGTCCGATGCAATCGTGATCACCGAGGTGGACGGGCGCATTGCCTTTGCGAATCCCGCGGCGCACGCGCTGTTTCAGCGTCTGAACCTGGTGGGGGAGACTGCGGAGCCGCTGGTGCCCGGTGAGTGGTGGCCGGTGGTGCGTGCCAATGAGCAGGCGGTGATGCGTGGGGAACAGCCGCGCTACGAGTGTGAGGTGCTGCGCCGCGACGGCACACGCCGCAGCGTGCAGGTGGCCACGGCGCCGCTCCACGAACTGGGTGTGATCATCGGGTCGGTGGCCTGTTTGCGCGACGTGACCGACCAGCGGGCCGATGCGGTGGCCCGTGAGCGCTCCGAGCAGCTCTATCGTGGCGTGATCGAGAACGCGACCGACGCGATCTTCACGCTGGACGCCGAGGGCCGTTTCACCTCGGTCAACCGTGGCATGCTGAACGAGTCCGGTCTCAGCAGCGAGCAGATCATCGGCGCGCCGTATCTCACCCTCGTCGATTCGGTGGATCATGACATCGCGCGCCACGAAATGGCGGCGGTGCTTGCCGGCGAGCATCGCAAGCTGCAGCTGCGCTGCCTCGGCGCCAAGGGTTCGCGGCTTACCATGGTGACGGCAGCGCCCCTGCACGAGAACGGCGCGGTCACCGGTGCGCTGTGCATCGTGCGCGACATCACCAGCGATGAGATCCTGCACGAGACGCAGTTGCAGCAGGCGCGTCTCGCCGCGGTGGGTCAGTCGCTGGGGCAGATGGCCAACGAATTGAACAATCCGCTCACCAGTCTGCTGGCTGTCGCGGAGTTGCAGGTGTCATCACCGACACTTGGTCGCGAAGACCAGCTGGCGCTCGAACAGATCATCGAGCAGGCGCGTCGGGCGTCGCAGATTGTCGGGCATCTGCTCGAGACCACGGGCGAGTCGCCCGAGGCCGGCGGACCACGTACGGTGGTGGACATCAACGCCATCGTGCGCCGCGCGCTGGAGCATCACGGCTTCTCGCTGCGGGCCGCAGGGGTGGAGGTGCTGGCCGAGCTCGAGGCCGACCTCCCGACCGTGCACGGCGATCCGCTGCAGTTGCAGCAGGTGCTCTCCAACCTGCTGGCCAATGCCGAAGAGGCACTGGCTGAGCGGGCAGGCGTTCGCAAGATGATGGTGCGCACGGCGCGGGATGCGCGGGGCGTGGTGTTGCGGGTCATCGATACGGGGCCCGGCATTCCGGCGTCGCAGCTCTCACGGGTGTTCGAGCCGATGTTCACCACACGCGGACATCGTGGGCATCGAGGGCTTGGGCTCACCATCGCACACACCATTGTGCGCGATCACGGCGGCACGCTGACGGTTGAGTCAGTCTCCGGCGAGGGCACCACGGCCATCGTGCGCTTGCCGGCGTTGTCGACTGGTGAGGCAGTGCCGGAGGCATTGCTGGTCAGTGCAGCGGAGACATCCGCTGCCACGTCTGGCCTTGGTAGCGAGCCGCTGGCCGGTGAGGCGACGGCACCCGTTCGTCGTATTCTGCTCATCGAGGACGAGGACACGCTGCGTATGGCCGTGCAGCGCTATCTCACCAAGAAGGGCTACGCGGTGGACAGCGTGGACAATGGAGCGGCCGCGCTGGAGTGCCTGGCCGCGGCGGAGTACGATCTCGTGCTGCTGGACCTGCGCATGCGCGGGCTGTCGGGCGAGGATGTGTACGATACCTTGCAGACCTCGTTCCCCCGTCAGGCCTCGCGAGTGGTCTTCATGACGGGCGATCTGCACAGCGCGAGCGCGTCGCGGTTCATCCGTCTCACGGGGCGGCCGGTCATTGCGAAGCCGTTCACGCTGGCGGAGATGGAGGGGAGGGTGGGGTCGTTGCTGTCCGCCATGAACAGCAAACTGCGATAGCGGAACAGCAAACAGCGACAGCCGAACAGCAAACCGCGACTGCCAAAGGGCGAAACAGCCAACGGCGATAGCCTTCGCGCCGGAAGCCTTTACCTCAGAAGCCGCTATACGGAAGCCTCAACCGCAGGGCCTGCAGTTGGGGCTTCTGTCATTGAGGCTGCCGAGCATGCGGGCTTCCGGACCACCGGCTATCGCGGTTGGCTGCTTCGCCGTTGGCTGTCGCGGTTGGCCGTTCCGCGGTTGGCCGTTCCGCGGTTTGCCGTTCCCTATAGCTTCAAGGCATGTCCCGTCAGACCGTAAAATCCGCTCTCGCCCCCCTGTTCGGCGAGCCCCGCGTTTCCTCCGCGCTCACCTCGCAGTTGCTGGCGGGTGAGGTGCTTGCCGTGCTCGAGCAGCGCGGCGACTGGCTGCACGTGCGTGGCCCCGATGCCTACGAGGGATGGACGCATCGTGGCTATCTCGCGCCAACGCAAGGTGATGAGGCGGCGTGGCATGTCTCCCTCGGCTGCGTGGTCCGCCGCGCCTCGGGTGTGCAGGCGTTGCCGCTCGGCGCCCGCTTCGCTGCGGAGTGCGAGGTGGTGTCTGGTGAGTGGCTGCCAATTGATGCGCTGCCCGAGCACTTCCCCGCAAACGTTGAGGCGGTGGTGAACACGGCGCGCCGCTTCTTCACGGGTACCAGCTACTGCTGGGCCGGCAGCACGCCGTGGGGCGTGGACTGCTCGGGCCTGGTGCAGCGCTGCTATGCCCTGCATGGTGTGGCCCTGCCTCGCGATGCGTGGCAGCAGGCGGAGGCGACGCAGTGTGCGTCGGTGGATCTGCACGCCCCGCATGCGGCCGGCGACTTGCTCTTCTTCTCCGATCGCGAGGATCGGCGCATCACCCACGTAGGCCTGGCGACCGGCGACGGCGGCATGGTGCACAGTGCGCTGCGGCGCGGCGGCGTGGTGGAGGAGCGGCCGGACTACTTGGCGGCCGAGTATGTTGGGGCGGGGAACCGCCAACTGCGATAGCCAACTGCGATAGCCAACCGCGAAACAGCCAACGGCGACAGCCAACAGCGGAACAGTCAACAGCGAAACAGCCAACGGCGATAGCCGTTGATCCGGCAGCCCGCATGTTCGGAAGCCTCAACGGCAGAAGCCCCAACTGCAGGACTTGCAGTTGAGGCTTCCGTGATTCGGCTGCTGAGGTACAGGCTTCCGGCGCGAAGGCTATCGCGGTTGGCCGTTTCGCCGTTGGCTATCGCGGTTTGCTGTTCGGCTGTCGCCCTTCGCAGTTCAAGCCGGCAGCTGCCCCGGTCCCGCCGGCACCACCGGCGCCGGCGGCGTGCCGCGCACATGCAGCGACGACACCGTCGCCTCGCGGCCATCGATGGACACGCGCATGGTGAACTCGCCCAGCATGTCCAGCGGCAGGTCGAGCTGCACGATGATCGGCATGTCGATCTCCTGCTGCCCTGGCGCGGGCGCGCCGATGTCGAGCTGCGCCTCCGAGTGCCAGAGCTCCACGCCGCGCGGGTTGATCCAGCGCAGCAGCATCGGGTGCGTGCCCGCGTCGCGCGTGGAGGCCTTCATGCGCAGCACGAACGTCGCCCGCGGGTGCAGCGCGGGAAACTGCGTCACGTGCAGGGCGTCGAAGATGCCCAGGATATTGAGCTTGCCTTCCTGCGAGAGGTTGGCGGCGTCGGCGAAGAGCGCAAAGGATACGTGCATCGCGCAAAGCTAATCGGCTCCCGCCCGGGGCGGAGGCCCGCCTAGATTTCGGGATGTCTCTGGCCACGTCCCCACCGCGCACCGCCGCCGCATCGGATACCGCAACGGATGCCGTTACGGCACTCGCCGCGCGCCCCGCCTTCGGGGCTACCGACCTCGGGCTGGTGCTCATGGCGGTCATCTGGGGCGTCAACTACTCCGTGGTCAAGGCTGGCCTCGCGGTCATGTCGCCGCTGGCCTTCAACGGCGCCCGCGTGACCCTCGCCGCGGCGGTGCTCTTTGCGGTGGCCACCACCGTGCGCGATCGCGCCTGGCCCACGAAGCGTGATACCTGGAAGCTTCTGGGGCTCGGGCTCATGGGCAACGGCATCTATCAGCTGCTGTTCATCTTCGGCATGGCCCACACACGGGCCGGCGTGGCCGCACTCATCGTGGCCGCGGGTCCGGCGTGGATTGCCATCGTATCACGTCTCCTTGGACGCGAGCGTCTGCCGCTGGTTGGTTGGTCCGGCATTGCCTTGCAACTCGTGGGTGTGGGCTGCGTGGTGGGCAGCACGCGCGGCTTCGCAGGTGGCGGCACGGTCATGCTGGGCGCCGCGCTCATCGCCATGGGGAGCATCACCTGGGCCGTGTTCAGCGTGCTGCTGCAGCCTTACACGCAGCGCGCTCACCCGCTGCACCTCTCGGCACTCACCATGGCCAGTGGGGCGCTGCTCATTGGTGCCGTGGCCGTGCCCGACCTGCTGCGTCTGGACTGGACGACGCTCGACTGGAAGGCCTGGGGCGCTGTGGTGTATGCCGGGGTGGGCGCGCTCGTCATTGCCTATCTGCTGTTCTATCGCGGTGTGCGGGTCCTCGGCCCCACACGCACGGCCATGTACGGCAACCTGCAGCCCATCATTGCTCTCGCGGTAGCCGCTCTGCTGCTGCATGAACGCCCCACCGGCTGGCAGTTGCTGGGTGCGGCCTGCATCATGGGTGGGTTGCTCGTGTCCCGTCGTGCGCATCGCACGCCGGATCTTCGTCCTCGCACCACATCATGAAGCTCGTTCTGTTCGATATCGATGGGACCTTGCTGCGCACCGACGGCGCCGGACGCCGCTCCATGGAGCGTGCGCTGCTGACCGTGTTCGGCACCACCGGCAGCCCGGACTATCGCTACGATGGCAAGACGGACCGGCAGATCACCCGCGAGCAGATGCGTGCCGCCGGCTTCACGGATGCCACCATCGATGCGCGCATGGACGATGTGTTCGATCTCTATCTCGCGCAGCTCACGCGTGAGCTCGACCACAACCCGGCCCAGGCTGAACGACTGGCCGGTGTGCCGTCACTGCTGGAACGGCTGCGCGCGCACGAAGGCGTAACCCTGGGACTGCTGACCGGCAACATCGAGCCGGGCGCACAGCGCAAGCTCGCAGCGGTGGACATTGCCTGGGAGCAGTTCCGCGCCAACGCCTTTGGCAGCGACCACGAAGAGCGCAGCGCACTGCCCGCCGTGGCGCAGCAGCGCGCCAACACCTTGCTTGGGCGCAACATCGACGGTTCGCAGCTGGTGATCATTGGTGACACGCCAGCGGACATTCACTGCGGCCGCAGCCTCGGCGTGCGCGCCATTGGCGTGGCCACCGGTCGGTTCAGCACCCACGATCTTTCGCAGCATGCGCCATATGCGGTGCTCGAGTCGCTGGCCGATACCGACGCGGCGCTCGACGCGATTCTCGCCTGACGCACACGTAACACACGTAACGCACACGTGACGCTCATGGCCGATTCCGCGCTGCCACCCGCCCCACCCCTGCCCACGGTCGCCGTGCATGTGCACGGCATCGTGCGCGGCCGCGATATCGATGCCGCGGGCCAGGCCTCACTCGATGACGGGGCGCTGCTGCTGCAGTGGCCGGCGGCGGCCGCGTGGCGGCTCGCACTCGATGGACTGGAAGGGCTCGCGATCCATCCGCAGCGCTGCACGCTGTATCTGCGCGATCACGATGTGCTCGAACTGACGGGTGGTGACGACCTGCGCCCACTCGCGCTTTCCTTGCTCGCGGCGGCCTGCCTCATGCCCGAACTCACACGCGGGCTGCGCGCCTTCGGTCTCACGCGCGTGCCGGCCACCGGACCCGACGATCCGTTGGCGGCCGCGCATGACGCGTGGTTTGCGCCACTGCTGGATGCGCGGCGGGCGGTGCAGGGCGTGAGTGATCCGCTGCGGCAGGTCGCGCTGCTCGATGGCGCGGCGCTCAGCACACGCATGCAGCAGGTGCTCACCGATCTCTCCCGTACGCTGGCCAGCCAACCCGCCGAGCAGCGTGCGCTGGAAGCGGTGATGGAGGACGAGGCGGCGCCGCTGTTCGAGGCGCTCGCGCGCATGCGGGTGGCCGGCGAGGCGCTGCGCGGCAGCGCGATGGACAGCCAGTTGGCCGAGTGGCGGCGATGGGTGGAGCAGGCGCGAGAGGTGTTTGCCGCTGCCGACGACGCGTGGTCGGAGATTTCGATGGTGCTTCGGGGTTAGGTGAACAGCAAACAGCGAGAAGCCAACTGCGGAACAGCAAACCGCGAAACAGCCAACGGCGATAGCCTGCGCGCCGGAAGCCTGCATGCTCGGAAGCCTTAATGGCAGAAGCCTCAACTGCAGGGCTGCGGTTGAGGCTTCCGTGTTACGGCTGCTGAGGTAATGGCTTCCGACGCGCAGGCTATCGCGGTTGGCCGTTTCGCTGTTGGCTGTCGCGGTTTGCTGTTCCGCAGTTGGCTTGTCGCAGTTGGCTGTTAATGCCCGCACCCGCAGTCCGACCCGCAACCGGTCTTGCGCGCCGGCCGCAGCGCCTTCCATGCCCGTCGCGCCGTAAACGCCACGGCCGCCGCCACGATGCCGAACACCACCAGCGTATCGACTGACATCTGCGCTATCCTCCGAAGCCGAGTGCCCGTCCGCCTGCGTACACCAGCCAGGCGGCCACCCACGCCAGCGCCAGCATGTACACGAACTGGATGCCGGCCCAGCGCCATCCCACCGCGCCACCGCCTGCCTCACGTACCGTGACCGCCACCGTGCTGATGCACATGAGCGCGTACACGTAGAACACCATCAGCCCGATGGCGACAAGCGGCGTGTAGCGACGCTGCCCCGTGTTCGGGTCCACTTCGGCGCGCAACTTCTCGCTCAGTGCCGCTTCGTTCTCCCCACCGACACCGTAGATGGTGCCCATGGTGGACACGAACACCTCGCGCGCCGCGAAGCTGGCCGCGATGGACACGCCGATCTTCCAGTCATACCCCAGCGGACGCACCGCGGGTTCAATGGCCTTGCCCACGCGACCCAGCAGCGAGTACTCGAGCTGCTGCTCGGCCTGCATTTCCTCCGGCAGCGACGCATCCACGCTGGCCTTGGGATAGGTGGCCATGGCCCAGAGCACGATGGACAGCGCGAGAATGACCGTGCCCGCGCGGCGCAGGAAGAGCGCACAACGCTGCCATACCGAGACCAGCAACGACCACACACTCGGCCAGCGATAGGGCGGCAACTCCAGAATCATGGGGCGCACCGGGCCCTTGAGCAGCGTGCGCTTGAAGATGGCCGCCACCACCAGCGCGGTGACCGTGCCGAGGAGGTACATGCCCAGCATGGTGGCGCCCTGCATGGTAAGGCCGGGCAGCAGCGCTGTGGTGGGCACGAAGGCGCCAATGAGCAGCGTGTACACCGGCAGGCGCGCCGAACAGCTCATGAGCGGCACCACCATGATGGTGGCGAGACGGTCCTTGGGGTCCTCAATGGTGCGGGTGGCCATGACACCCGGCACGGCGCAGGCATAACCCGAGAGCATGGGAATGAAGCTCTTGCCGTGCAGCCCCACGCGGCGCATCACACGATCCATGAGGAACGCGGCGCGTGCCATGTAGCCCGAGTGCTCGAGCAACGTGATGAACGCAAAGAGAATGGCGATCTGGGGCAGGAAGACGAGCACCGACCCGACGCCGCCAAACAGGCCGCCTTCCACCAGACTGCGCAGGTCGCCCTCGGGTATGCGCTCAGCCACCGCACCACCGAGTGCGCCAATGAGCACCTCGATGCCGTCCATCAGTGGCGCCGCCCAGGTGAAGACCGCCTGGAACACCACGGCCATGAGCAGCAGAAAAATCAGCGGCCCCCACACGCGATGCAGCACCACCCGGTCCACCCGATCACTGAAAGACACGCTGTCCTGCGCCGAGCGCGTGACCGTGCGTCCCACCACATCGGCAATCCACGCGTAGCGGATTTCACTTTCGAGACGCGCGGGCGTGTAGCCGGCGCCGCGCAGCTTCTCCATGGCAGCCACCACTTCGTCGCGCAGATCAGGCACCTGCGCGAGATGCGGCTCGGTGCGCTGCACACCCAGAAGACGCAGCGCCTCCATGCCAGCGGCCGAGGGATGCAGGCCTTCACGCAGCAGACACTGTTCCACGGGTGTGAGTGCACGCTGCACATCGGCCGGCAAGCGGAAGCGCCGCTCGGGCAGCGGCAGCGTGCCGGCGCGCACCAGCGCCGACTTGAGTGGGTCGAGCCCCTCACCGCGCTTGGCCACCGTCGGAATGACCTGCACACCCAACTCGTGCGACAACTCGGGCACATCGATGTTGATGCCCTGCGCCGTCGCCACATCGATCTGGTTGAGTGCTACGACGACGGGCACCCCGAGTTCGATGACCTGGCCCGCCAGGAAGAGATTGCGCTCGAGGTGCGAAGCGTCGATCACAACCAGCACGACGTCTGGGCGCCAACGATCGGCGTCACGCTGCAACAGCACGTCGAGTGCGATCTGTTCGTCGGGCGAGCCGGCAGACAGCGAATAGCTGCCGGGCAGATCGAGCACGGCCACACGCTGACCGCCGGGGCCCTTGAAGGCGCCTTCCACGCGCTCGACGGTGACGCCGGCAAAATTGCCCACGCGCTGGCGCAGACCGGTGAGCGCGTTGAAGAGCGTGGTCTTGCCGGTGTTGGGGTTGCCGATGATGGCGACCCGCAACGTGCCGCTTGGCGGCAGGGGCGCAGTGGCGCCCGAAGCAGACTCGGCGGTTGGAGCGGTCATGGCCGCACCGTGGTGTTCACGCCGCGAGGTTCAGCACAGCAGCGCCGCGCTCAGGCGCGGGCCGCAGACGGCTGAACGGTGATGCCCGCCGTGAGCGCCGCGCCGAGGGCGAGGCGCGTGCCGCGCACTTCGAGGAGCATGGAGTCGCGCGCGTCGATGACATTGACCGACGTCCCTTCGCAGAAACCCAGTGCGCGGAGGCGGCAGGCTTCGTCGCCCGAACACTCGATATCGACGACCGTCACGCGCGTACCGGCGCGGCAGCTGCTCAGCGCGCAGGTGCGCGTGGCGCTCTCGGTCGACTGCAGGGTGGGAAGGCTGGCGTGGTTCACGGATCTAGATGAGAATGTTTCTCAAAGGTGACAATGAATAGTACTCAGCCCAAGGGTGGATGTGCAATGGGGAGAACTCCAATCGGGGATTGCGCGCGGGGCGCCTGTAACCTGACGCCCCGCCACGCGGACTAGCGAGCCGTCTGCCGCCGCGCTGCCATCACGCCCGTGCCCAGCACGGCCAGCACGATGGCAATCACCTGCGCGGCGGTCAGCGGGCCAAAGAAGCGGTCGTCCTTGGCGCGGAAGAACTCCACGACGAAGCGCTCGATGCCGGCCACAATGAGGTAGAGGCCAAACAGCCAGCCGGCCTTGTGGGGATGCTTGCGCAGGGCCCAGAGCACGACAAACATGCCGAAGCCCATGACCGTCTCGTAGAGCTGCGTGGGGTGCACGGCCACCACCGAAGCCGGATCGCTGCCCTCGGGGAACTGCACGCCGAACATGGAGCTCATGACGCCTACGGTGCTCGGTGGGGCGCCCTCGGGAAACTGGGTGGCGAGGAAGCCGTTCCACGGCCGCCCATAGTCGTCACCCACGGCCCAGCAGCCCGTGCGTCCCACGGCATAACCCGCGGCAATGGCAATGCCGGCCACGTCGGCAATGCGCAGGAAGTCGAGCTTCTTGTACTTGATGACGGCCCAGCACAGTGCCACCGCACCCATGAAGCCGCCCCAGAAGACAAAGCCGCCGCGGCTGAAGAATGCGCCGGGGTCGCCGGTGAGCACCACATAGTAGCTCTTGGCGCCAATGAGCGTGCCAATGAGCGCCGCCATGACGATATCCGGTATGGCCTCGGCCTCCGCGTTCTGCCCGCGGCGCCAGAGTTCACGCTGACAGATGATCTGCGAAATGGCGAAGGCCGCGAGCACAGCCAGGCCGAAGCCGGTGAGCTCCAGCGGACCGAGCGAGAAACTCGTGGGGTGATGAACGATGGGCGACATCAACTCAAGATAGACCGGGAATGGGCAAGGACGCCGTAGCCGTCATGCTGGGCGCGGCAAACTCGCCGCGACCGAAACGATATAACCCCGCCGCGGCGATCATGGCGGCGTTGTCGGTACTGAGACGCGGGGTGGGCGCAAACACCGTCCCCCCTCGCCCGGCAAAGCGTTCGCGCAGCGCCTGCTGCAGCGCGCCATTGCAGGCCACGCCACCGCCCAGCACGATGCGGCCGCGCCGGTGGGCCTTGGCCGCGCGATACACCTTCTCGGTGAGCGTGTCGATGACGGCATCCTGAAAGCCGCGCGCAATGCTGGCGCGCTGGGCATCCAACGTGCCGTCCTTTTCTGCGGCACGCACCGCGTAGAGCACGGCCGTCTTGAGGCCGCTGAACGAACAGTCGTAGTAGTCCGCGTCGGTAACCACGGCGCGCTTGCGCAGCATGGGCCGCGCGAACCAGTGCGCGTGGCCGTACTCCGGCGACTCGGCCGTGGCCGCCAACTGCTCAATGGGACGTCCGCCGGGATAGGGCAGGCCCAGCAGCTTGGCCACCTTGTCAAACGCTTCCCCCACGGCATCGTCGCGCGTCTGACCCAACAGGCGATAGTGGCCCCAGGCCGGCACATCGAGCAGCAGCGTGTGCCCTCCACTCACCAGCAGGGCGGTGAACGGCGGCGCGGCGTCGGGATGTTCGAGCAGCGTGGCAAAGAGATGCCCTTCCATGTGATGCACGGGCACCACCGGCTTGCCATGCGCCAGCGCAAGGCCCTTGGCGTAGCTCGTGCCCACGAGCAGCGCACCAACCAGACCCGGTGCGTGCGTGACCGCCACCGCATCAATGTCGGCCATGTTCACGCCGGCTTCGCGCAACGCCGTATCCACTGCCGGCACGATGCCGGTGAGATGCTGACGGCTCGCAATTTCCGGCACGACGCCACCAAAGAGCCGATGCACGTCCTGGGAAAGAATCACCAACGACTCGATGGTCGCCTGCCCGAGTGTCACCTCGCCGTCGGCACCATATTGCTGCACACCACACACCACCGCCGCCGACGTTTCGTCGCAGGACGTTTCTATGCCCAGCAGGCGCAGTGGACGTGCAGTGTCGCTCACAGTGTGTGACTCAAGGCGTGTCGCTCATGACGTATCGCTTACGGCGTGTCGCGCATGACAACGCGTCAGGGACGCGGCTCGTCGAGCAGCATCGACATGAGCTTGCGATTGCCCTCGGAGTTCCAGTCTTCGGCGCCGATGGACTTGCGGCGAATCACGCCCTTGCGGTCGATGACAAACGTTTCGGGCACACCCGTGGTGCGATAGATGCCCTGAATGCTGCCCGACTCATCGTGCAACACCTCGAAGCCCAGCTTGTACTCCTGCACAAAATCGCGGATGGCCTGCTCCTGGCCGGCGTTGTCCACGCTCACGGCCACGATCTTGAGGCCCTTGGGGCCCAGCGCCTGGTGCAGCGAGTCCATGCTCGGCATTTCCACGCGGCAGGGAATGCACCAGGTCGCCCAGATGTTGAGCAGCACCACTTCGCCGCGATAGTTGGTGAGCGACTTCATGGCCGCGGGCTGCGTCAGCGTCTTGGCCGCAAAGCCCGGCGCATCGGAGCCCACGGTCACGCTGGTGAGTTCGTCCTTGAGGAAGTGCGAGGCCGTGAACGCGCCGCCCAGCAGCACGGCCACGATGCCCAGCACGATCATCCACTGCTGCTTGACCGTCATACGCTTTCCGAGCAGAGGTTGCGCAACACGGCGATCTCCGACTGCGGATGCGCCGCGCCGAAGATCGCGTTGCCGGCGACAAAGGTGTCGGCACCGGCGCGCCAGCAGCGCGCGATGGTCTCGCGGCTGATGCCGCCGTCGACTTCGAGTACCGCCGAGCTGCCGGCCTGATCGAGCAGAAACCGCGCGCGCTCGATCTTGTCCACCGAGTACTCGATGAACTTCTGCCCTCCATACCCCGGATTGACGCTCATGATCAGCAGCAGATCGAGCAGATGCGCGACTTCCTCGATGGCACTGAGCGGCGTGCCGGGGTTGAGGGCCACGCCGGCCTTCGCGCCGAGCTCCTTGATGCGCATGAGCTGACGGTCGAGATGCGGCGCGGCCTCGGCGTGAATGGTGAGCACGTCGGCGCCCGCCTTCACGTAGTCGTCGAAGTAGTTCTCCGGCTCCACCACCATGAGGTGCACATCGACCACCTTGTCGGTGCTCTTGCGCACGGCTTCAATGACCTTGGTGCCGAATGACAGGTTGGGTACGAAGCGGCCGTCCATGACGTCCACGTGAATCCAGTCGGCACCACCGGCCACGCACATGGCCAGCTCATCGCCGAGCTTTCGGAAGTCGGCACTGAGAACGGATGGAGCGATGCGTACGGACATGATCAGCGGAGTGAGAAAAGAGAAACGGCCAGCGTGTCGGCCTGTGGTCGTCCATCACTGAGCACGAGCGTGATGGTGGCGCCGCGATTCACGCGCGCGCCCGAGACCGGAAAGGTGCCCAGCACCACGCCGGCCGGTTTGGGGCTCGACTGAAACTGCACCTCGCCCACCTGCAGGCCGGCATCGACGATGCGGTTGCGCGCTTCGCCTTCCTCGAGATCGAGCAGCGACGGCACCGTGAGCAGGCCCACCGCATCGGCCTGCGCATTGGCCTCGGCCTCCAGTCTGGCCTGTTCGGCCTGCTGGGCCTCGGCCGCCCTGATGGCCGAGTCGATGGGATCCGCGTCGGCCTTGGCCTGCTGGCCACTGGCGAGGCTGTCGAGCATGAGCTGCAGTGAATCCACACTGCCCGCACGTCCCGGCTCAAGCGTGTTCACGGTGACGACCCCGCCGGCGCCGCCGATGGCGAGGCCCGCCAGCACCGCCACGCCGAGACGAATGAGCCAGGTGCGTGTTGTGACCGGGCCACGTTTCTTCTTCGCCGTGCCGCTGGTCTTCGTGGTTTGGTTGGCCATCAGGCGCGCCTCCGCATGCGAGCAGCAAATGCCCCGTCGGCGTCATGGCGTTGCGGCAGCACACGCAGCAGGCCGGCGTCGAGCACGGCATCGGGCACGGTGCCTTGTGGGGGCGCGTCGAGCATGAAGTCAGGGTGTGAAGCGAGAAACGACTGCACCTGTTCCTCATTCTCTTCGGGTTCGAGCGAGCAGGTGCTGTAGACGAGCAAACCGCCGGGACGCACGAGCGTGGCGGCCGACTTGAGAATCTGCTTCTGCACGGCGGCCAGCACGGGCACATCACTCACGCGCAGTCGCCAGCGCGCATCCGGGTGCCGACGGAAGGTGCCGGTGCCGGTGCACGGCGCATCAACGAGCACCGCGTCCATGAGCGGCAGTGACGGCGCGAGGGCATCGGCTACCACGGGCAGCACGTTGGTGCTGTCCAGGCGTGCAAAGCCGGCCTGCATGCGCCGTACGCGATGCAGACTGCGATCGGCGGCGATGACCAGACGGGCGCGTCGCGCGAGTTCGAGGGCCTTGCTGCCGGGGGCCGCGCACAGGTCGGCCACCACCGCGTGCTCGGGCACATGCGCGTACTGCACAACGAGTGTGGCGGCCGGATCCTGCACGTAGAAGTGGCCCTGCCGGAACGCACCGAGGTCGGCGAGCGCCACCGGCCCGTCCAGTTGCAGCGAGTCGGGCACGAGCGGCACGGGCGTGCCGGTCACACCAGAGTCCGCGAGTTCGGCGGCCAGCACCTCGACGCTGCGTGCGTGCGGACGCAGCACCATGGGCGCGGCCGCGTTGTTTACCGCCAACAATCGCGCGGCGTCGGCTTCACCAAACTGCTGCACCCAGCGCTGCACGATGAACCGCGGGTGGGAATACTCGAGCGCGAGGGCGTCGAACATGTCGCCGCGTTGCTGTTGCTGCGCAAGCTGTGCGGTCAGCGTATCGCGCTCCCGATCGAGGCGACGCAGCACCGCGTTCACGAGCTTGCTGGCGCCAATACCATGGCGGCGCTTGCTGAGCTCCACGGTTTGCCCGATGGCAGCGTAGGCCGGCACCGAACCCATGTGCAGGAGCTGATACGCGCCCATGCGCAGCAGGTCGAGCACATCGGCGTCGAGCACAGCGAGTCCGCCGCGTACGAGGCCACTGAGCTGCGCGTCGAGACGCGCGCGACTGCGCAGCATGCCCCACACGAGTTCCTGCACCCAACGACGATCGCGCGCATCGAGCGGGCCTGCGTGACGATCGAAGGACGCGTCGAGCAGGTGGCCCTGCCGCAGGTCGGTGAGCAGCATGGCCGCTGCCACACGGGACGGTGTGACACCGGCTGCTCCCGACGAAGCGGAGCCGCGGTGCGGTGGACGTGCGGTGGCGCTCACTGTCGGGTACTCACGATCGTCGTCACGGCGCGCCTCGTGATGCGAGGCCGGGCTCAAACTGATCGCCCACCTGCACGCCGCGGCCACGCGCCCAGGCGAGGGCGGTCATGCGCGCCTTGCCACTGGGTTGCACATCACTGATGCGAACGGCGCCGCTGCCGCAGCGCACGAGCAGGCCCTGTTCGTCGATGCTGCGCACCGTGCCCGGCGGGCTTTCGCGCAGTGGCTCGTCGAGTGCCGCGTCGTGGCCGTCGTCCACGAGGCGCGCACCAAAGAGCTTGACGGTGTTGCCGGCAAGCGTGGCAAAGGCGCCCGGCCTCGGGTCGAAGGCGCGCACGACGCGCGAGACCTGCGTGGCCGGCCAGGCAAAATCCACGCGCGCCATGTCGCGATCGATCTTGGGCGCGTAAGTGGACAGCGAGTCGTCCTGCGGCACCGCGCGCGAGGCGCCGGCCTCGATGAGCGTGAGGGCCTGCACGATGGCCAGCGCACCCATCTCGGCCAACTGGTCATGCAGTTCGCCATAGGTGGTGTCGGACCCGATGGGCGTGCGCAGCACATGCAGCATGTCACCGGCGTCGAGCGCGGGCACCATTTGCATGATGGTCACACCGGTCTCGGCGTGTCCTTCGAGAATGCTGGCCTGAATGGGTGCGGCGCCGCGCAGCACGGGCAGCAGCGAGGCGTGAATGTTGAGCGTGCCAAGCCGCGGCAGGTCGATGACGGCTTTGGGCAGGATATGGCCATAGGCCACCACCACCGACAAGTCGAGATCGAGCGCCTTGAGCTCGGCGATGAACTCCTCACCGCGCGGCTTGATGGGCTGCAGTACGGGCAGGCCTTCTTCGAGCGCGACCACTTTGACCGGCGACGGATCGAGCTGCGTGCGTGAGCGGCCGCGTGGCTTGTCGGGCTGCGTGACCACCGCCACGACATCGTGGCCTTCGCCGAGCAGGGCCCGGAGCGGCGGAACCGCGAAGTCGGGCGTGCCCCAGAAGAGAATGCGCATGGGGCCAGTCCCCGTTACTTGGCGTCGGCTTTGCTGCCGGCCTTGATGGCCGCCGACTTCTCTGGCGGCAGGTCACCCACCGGCAGGACCCGCACGTTCTGCGGATACTTGCGCTTCTCGTCTTCCCACTCGCGCATGGCGCGCCGCTTCTTGAGCAGACTCAGTCGGTCGAAGAAGATCTTGCCATGCAGGTGATCGATTTCGTGCTGCAGGCAGCGACCGAGCAGATCCCCGGCGTTCTCGATTTCGAACCAGGTGCCGTCGATGTCCTGCGCGCGCACGGTCACACGCGCATGACGGTCCACTTCCGCGTACACCTCGGGAATGGAGAGGCAGCCTTCCTCGGCGCGCACCAGGCCACCTTCGTGGTGCACGATTTCCGGATTGATGATCACGAGGCGCTGGTCGTCGGCATCCACGACGGCCAGCCGTTCACTGCGCCCCACCTGCGGCGCCGCGAGGCCCACGCCGCTGGCGGCGTCCATGGTGTCGAACATGTCGTCCACCAGACGCCTAAGCTCGGGCGTGATCTGCGTAACGCGCTCGGTCTCCTGACGAAGAATGGGCGAGCCGAGGACGTGGATATCGAGACGAGCCACGGGCGACCTTAGGCGTTGGGCGTGGCGTTGCCACCACCGACGGCGGCGATGCGACCGCGCTCGACGACGAGCTTGGATTCGCCCGACTTGATGGTGATGCGGTCGGTGAGCTTGGCGACGCCGTCATTGCCGGTGCCGGCAATGTGCATGACCTCACCCACGATGCCACCGGCGGTGACGATTTCGTCGCCCTTCTTGAGGCTCTTCACGCGCTCTTCGTGCTGCTTGCGCTGCTTCTGCTGCGGGCGAATGAGCACGAAGTAGAAAATCGCGAAGATCGCGCCGTACATGAAGATCATCTGCGGCACAGCCGAACCGGCGGGGGCCTGCAGGAGCGCGAAACTGGCGATGATGGAACCGGTCATGACGAGGTGGTGCGAGAGTGATAGCGGGCGAGCCAGTCACGGCTCCAGCCCGCGAAGCTGCCGTCCTGGATGGCGGCCCGGGCGTCGCGCATCAGCGCAACAAGGAAATGTACATTGTGCAGGCTCAGGAGGCGGAGTCCGAGAATTTCTTCGGTGATGAACAAATGTCGGATGTAGGCCTTGCTGAAGCGGGCGCAGGCGACGCAGGTGCAGGACTCCTCGAGCGGGGACGGGTCGAGGCGCCACTGGGCGTTCTTGATGCTGCGGCGGCCGGTGGTGGTGAAAAACGCGCCGGTTCGGCCCATGCGGGTGGGGGCCACACAATCAAACAGGTCCACGCCGCGGGCCACGCCTTCCACGAGGTCCTCGGGGAAGCCCACGCCCATGAGGTAGCGGGGCCGGTCTTCGGGGAGCTCGAGGTCCACCACGTCGAGCATGGCGTACATGTCGGGCTTGGCCTCGCCCACCGAGAGCCCGCCAATGCCGTAGCCCACCCAATCGCCGGCGCTCTTGATGCCACGTGCCGAGGCCTGACGCAGATCGGCGTGGATGCCGCCCTGGACAATGGGGAAGAGGGCCTGGACGGGGGTGGGGGCATCGGGGTCCTCGTCCTGCAGGCGGTCAAACTCGACCTTGCAGCGGTCCAGCCAGCGCAGGCTGCGCTCCATGGCGACCTGGGCGAGGTCGTGGGGTGACTGTCCGGGGACGACGTGATCGAATTGCATGATGACGTCGGCGCCGAGGTTGCGTTCGATGCGCATGACGGACTCGGGGGTGAACTGCTGGAGCGAGCCATCGATGTGGCTACGGAACTCCACCCCGCTTTCTTCAATTCTTCTCAGTCCTTCGAGCGAGAAGACCTGGAAGCCGCCGGAATCGGTGAGGATGGGGCCATCCCACTGCATGAAGCGGTGGAGGCCGCCCATGGTGCGGACGAGGTCGTCGCCGGGCCGGAGGCGGAGGTGGTAGGCGTTGGCGAGGATCATGGAGGCCCCGAGACGGTGGAGGTCATCGGGGTCGAGGGCCTTCACGGACGCGAGGGTCCCGACGGGCATGAACTGCGGCGTTTCCACGGGGCCGTGGGGGGTGTGGAAGACGCCGGAACGGGCGCGGTCGGTGCGGGACTCGAGGGAGAAGTGGAACACGGGCTACCGCTTTTGTTGAGTGAACTGCTACCGCGGTTTGGGCTTACTGCACCCGCAGTCTAGTTGCTACCGCAGTTGGGGCGCTGCTACCGCAGTCGGAACCGCCCCCGCGGTCTTGGCTACCGAACGGGCGGTCTTTGACTGCTACCGCAGTTGGGGACAGCTACCGCCGTTGGGGTCAAACCGCGGTCGGAGTCGTCCGCCCGGGCAGTGGGTCATGGTTCTGGTCGGGGTCGGGGCCCCGACCCACTGCCTGGGCTGAGGACCTCGACTGCAGTTTGACCCAGACTGCCGTGGCAGTCCACCACTGCGGTAGCGGTCAAGAACCGCAGTGTCGGTAGCCCAGACCGCGGGTGCGGTTCCGACCGCGGTAGCAGCGCCCCAACTGCGGTGGCAACTAGACCGCGGTAGCAGTAAGCCCAGACTGCGGTGGCAGTTAGCCCAAACTGCGGTAGCAGTTAAAGCGCGAGCATCGCATCCCCATATGAATAAAACCGATACTCCCCCTCAACCGCCGCTTCGTACGCCCGCATCGTCAGTTCATAGCCCGCGAACGCCGCCACCAACATGATCAGCGTCGACTTCGGCAGATGGAAGTTCGTGATCAGCCGGTCGACCCCACGAAACGTCATCGGCGGCCGCAGGAAAATGTTGGTCTCGCCGCGAAACGCCTGCACCACGCCGTGCGCGTCGGTGGCCGTTTCCATCGTGCGCGCACCCGTGGTGCCCACCACCCAGATCTTGTTGCCGCGTGCGCGTACTGCGTTGAGCTGCGCCGCCGCTTCCGGTGTGACCTCGCACCATTCCTCGTGCATCACGTGCTCGGCGGGGTCGTCCACACTGATGGGGCGGAAGGTGCCGGGCCCCACATGCAGCAGCACGTTCACCCGCTCCACACCCTTGGCATCAAGCGCCGCCAGCAACTCGTCGGTGAAGTGCAGACCCGCCGTGGGCGCCGCCACACTGCCGGCCGTGTTGGCATATACCGTCTGGTAGCGCGTCGCGTCGCTCGCGTCGTCGGCGCGCTCAATGTAGGGCGGCAGCGGAATGTGTCCGTGCTGCTCAATGGCCAGATCGGCGCGCCCTTCGTAGGGGCCCGTGGTGAGCAGTCGCACCACGCGCGTGCGACGCGGTGTGGTGTCCACGATCTCCACCTTGAAGTCGGGCGCGATGGTCACCACACGACCGGGACGCAGTTTGCCACCCGGGTGAATCATCGCCTCGTAGTGCGTGGCGTCGATGGCCCGCAGCAACAGAATCTCGGCCGGCCCGCCGCTCTCCCGCTGGCCCAGCAGACGCGCGCGAAACACGCGCGTCGTGTTGAGCACGAGCGCGTCGCCCGCGGGAATGAGATCGAGCACGTCGCGGAACGTGCGATGCGACAGGGCGCCCGTTGCGCGATCCACCACCATGAGCCGACTGGCATCGCGCGGCTCCACCGCGTGCTGCGCGATGCGCGACTCCGGCAGAGGATAGTCGTAGTCGGACACGCGTGCGCCACGCGGCAGCGTGTCCGGTGCGGTGGGAGGGGAGGCGGGCGGGTTGCTCATCAGAACGCGTAAAACAACCCAAACTTTGCGCGGGCGCAACCGGCGGCCAGGTAAAGCGCAGCCGGCCATGCGCGCATGTCCATCAAACGCCCATCAAACGCCTATCAAACGCCCATCAAATGCCGATCAAGACCGCGGTCGGCCGCTCAGGCTATCGGCCGCTGGTGTAACGGCCGGCGGCGTGGTTGGCGCGTCACGGGGCACCAGCGTGAATGGCACCGAACGCCACGTCGCGCGCCCGCTCACGAGGTCGGTGATGCACAATTCCAATATGTAGGTGCCGGCCGGCTGCCCATCGAGATTGATGGAGACGTAGTCGGCGGTGACACCGGGGACGCGGCCCGTCGGACGACTCTGATCGAAACTCACTTCCACCGTGCCGGTGCCACTGGCGTCCCGCATAATGATATCCCGCAGGTTGGCGCGCACGCGGGCCACGATTCCTGGCAGGTTGTTCTTGAATGTGCGCCGCAGTGCAATGCTCGTGCGGAAGCGCACGCCTTCAGGTTCCGTCTTGAGGTCATACACCTCCCACACCAGCGAAAGCGGTGTGTTCATGACAACAAACTGACTGAGTGGCGCCACGCGCACATCGCGCCAGCGTGTGGGCAGTGTGCCGCTCACGGCGGTCGCCTCGGTGCCGAGCAGAATGTCGCTCATGCCGAAGCCTGTGGTGGAATCGACGGTGACATCGAGCAGCGTGCGCGCCGCGCGCTCGAGATCCACTTGCTCGGCGTGCACACGCAGCACATGCCGACCAGCCGGCAGTCGCGCGAGCCAGCTGCCGTTGATGGCCACCGGCAACTTCTCACTGTCCACCGACTCGGCGCGTGCGCTTTCGTACAGGCGTTGCCCGGACGAACCGGTGACATCCACCCGCACATCGAGTGGCAGCTTGCCACCCAAGTCGCTGTTGCCGATGAGCGCCGCCGTGGGCAGGGTGGCCGCCAACACCACGTCCATGGAGTCGCCGCTGGCGCGGAATCGCGCGGCACGCGCCGGCAAGCCCAGTGTACGCTTGACCAGCGACATGGATTTCCAGCTCATGGGCGCCTGCACCAGCAGCGAGTCCTCCAGGACATTGTCGCGGAGCGTACTCACAGAATACGACCCTATGGCGGGCACCCCGAACACCGTGCCGTCTTCGTAGGTCCACCAGTACATCGAGCCAAAGCGATAGATACGCTCGGCCGGACCATAGCGCACATGAATGCGACCACGGTGCGTATCCACACCGCCCAGTTCCCCCTGTGGCACCACGTAGCGCAGCGCGGCATACGCGAGGCGCGCGTGAAACTCCACTTCGGCTTCGTTCAACGCCGTACGTGGGCGGGGATCGGCCAGCGTCCAGTAGCGTTCCGCCACCTGCTGCTGACGCTCGGGCGAAAGCGCCACGAATGACACCGAGTCGACATGCCGCAACTGCACGGTATACGCCTTGGGTTGCAGCAGGCGGGTCAGTGACGTGAACTGTGCCCAGGTGCCGGCCCCCATGCTGCGCCGCGCCTCGCGAAACGCCGCGGCGCCCCCGTCAAAATCATCCTGCCGCACGCGCGCGAGGCCCAAGGCCAGATGGGCCGGCGCAAACTCCGGAATGAGCCGCATGGCGCGCTGCGATTCGGACGCGAGAGACACCCAATCTCCCGACTCGGCGAGCGCCATGAACAGGTGTCGCCAGGCCGTGCGATTGCGTGGCTCACTGGCTACCGCGTCACGAAACGCTTTCAGCGCAACGAGGAAATCGGCCTGCCCCGGCGGCGGATCGAGAAACACGTAGTTGCGCGCCAGCGCAGCACGCAGCTGATCACGGCGATCGAGGCCGTCGCGTTCCACGATGTCCAGCGCGCCGCCGGAGAACAATCGGTCTGCTTCACGCGGCGTGGCAGCGGCGATCATGGCGCGCTCGTTGCCGCGCGGCACGGCAGTGTGCGCGCCGGCTTCGTAACGGCGGAACGCCAGCAGGCCGGCGGTGTCGGCAGGGGACTGGGTCTGCGCCGTGGCCAACGGAAGCGCAACCATGCCAAACCATCCAACAAGCAGACGCAATGCACGTGGCCCCTTCACAAAAAGAACCTTCATCGCGCGCTCACGGCAGCACCAGGTTGGCCGTCCGCGCGCTGCGCTTCTTCGTGACGGGATCTTCTGTCGTCACGGTGAGTTCGTAGTGCCCCTTCGGCATGTTGGACAGGTCAATCGAGAGATACTCGACGGAGACGACCGGTCCGTCTGGTGGAACCGGCGGCGCCCGCTCGTACGAAATGCTGATGCCACCGGGACTCACGCGCTGCTTGATGGCGCGCCCGAGTTTCTCCACCAGCTTGAGGCCCAGCGCCAGCTCAGGAAGCGGCACGAGCGGAAACATGGTGCCTGGCTCAGCAATGGGACGCAGCGTGATATCCACGTGGTACTGCATGGCACCGTCACGCACGCTGGGCTCGTAGACCTCCCACAACAGACCCAGCACGCGCTGCGCGCCCAGCAGGCCCGTGCGCGGGGACATCCCTGCATCATGCCAGCGACGCGGCGCGCTGGCGGCCGCACCCGTCAGGTCACCCGGCGGAGTTCCCAGCATGATGTCACTCATGTCGAAGCCACGCGTGGAGAGCGGCGCAATAACGGACAGGGCGCGTGCCGCACGGTCCACGTCGGGTTGCAGGGCCTCGACGCGCAGAATGTTCGCGCCCGAATCCGCACGTAGCCGCCAGGACTGCTCACGGCTCGGTGCGGCGACGGGCCGCACTACGGTTTGCATGGCGGAATCGATGGTGCGGGTGCGGGCGGCGGCATCCATGGCTTTCACCCGCAACAACACGGGCAGCTCGTCCATCTCGACGTTCCCCAGCAACGAATCCAGCGGAACGCGGGCGGCTACCACGACATCGGTTGAGTCGCGGCTGCCACGGAATCGTGCGATGTGCAGAGGAATGGTATCGAGGGGGGCTCGGGCTCGCACGTTGCTCCACGAGACCGGGCGACCCTCGGTGAGATACTCGAACTCAGTCCTCGTTGTCTGGCTGAATCGCGCACTGCCAAACCCGGACGTGATGAAGAAGGAGAACAGCGCCTTCGGCTGGAAGTAGACCCAGTTGAGTGCGACGGTTGCTCCGCTGCCCTGCGTGTACTGGTCATCCGGTGGACCGTAGCGGATATACACATCACCCCGGTCCGTCGCCGCGCCGCGCAGTCCACGATCTTCATCGGTGAATCGCAGGTCCGCGTAGGTCACGCGCGCCAGGAACTCGAGATGATGAATGGACGTGCCGCTCAGCGATACATCGTCATTGAGGAACCAGAACATCTGCGCAAAGGCCTGCTGCTGCGCCGGTGTCATGCGGCGATAGCTGACCGAGTCGAGCCCCTGTTGCCGAGGATCAGTGGAAGCGCGCTGCTTGAGTATGCGGGTGAGACTGGTAAGCCATTCCCGTTCGGTGTCATCCATGAGCACGAAGGCGCTGTCAAAGGCCGCCCGTGCCTCGTCATAGCGCAGCAGGCGGTGCAGGGCCAAGCCACGCGCCATACGTGACGAGTGATCGAAGGGGTAAGTCTGCGCGCGCCGCGTGGCCACACTCAGCAGCTCCGGCCACTGCCCGCGCTCCACCAGCGCCATGAACAGGTGCCGCGCATAGCGCTGACTCGTGGGTTCGTACTCGGTGGCTTCGGTGAAGCGATCGATGGCTCCGGTATAGTCCACCAGCCCCGTGAAGGTCTTGGGTCGCACCAGCACCGACGAAATGGCCTCTGCGATCTTGTCCCGCGGCACATTGCGCAGTGCCGTGTCACTGATGGACTGGCCTTCCATGGTAAAGCCGCGGTGTGCAACCGCTTCGTATCGCCGCCACATGGTCATGCCGCGGAGGTCGGCGGCCAAGGCCAGAAGGTCCACCTCGCCGTTGGCCTTGGCGGAGTTGTAGGCGCTGCGCGCGTTCCACTGCGAGGCGTAGAGCGTGGTGCTGTACGGCGAGCGAATGTTGAAACGGGCCAGCGAAAGCCAGTAACGCGCACTGTCCGGCGCGAGTTGGGTGGCAATGCGCAGTGAACTGTCGGCGGCGGCAATCTCCTTGATCTGATCGAGCCGTGGCACGTACGCCTGCCCGCGCACCTCCGCAATACGCGCCCATCGCAAAAGGCCAAGCAGATGCCAGGCCGACGCGTCCTTGAACTGCCGCTTCACCGAAGCCTGCAGGAAATCGACCGCGGCCGTGGTGTCGCCATTGTCGATCATCTCGAGGGCGCGCGCCGTGGGAGAGCCAGGTAGCGCGCCCACACGTGGGGCAGGCGGCCCGTCGAGCGCCATGGGCTGGGCCGCCGCCACCGCAGGTGCCCCGCTCAGGGCGAGCAACAGGCCACACGTCCTGACGCTGCGTGAACCGGGGCTTCCCGCGAGGCAGCGCATCATGGGTTGATACGGAAGGTGGTGGAGCGGCTGGTCTTGTTGCGACTCACCAGATCTTCCACCTCGAGTCGCAACGTGTAGGCGCCGGCCGGTGAGCCACCGAGGTCAACCGAGAGATATTCGACCAGGGTGGGAGCGGCGGCCGCCGTGCGGTCGAACGTGATGCTGAACTTGTCGCGTCCCCGCTGGGTGCGGGTGACCGCGCGGCCCAGGCCCTCGAGCACGCGCAGACTGAAACCGGACACCCCGCTGCGATCGACACGTTCCACGGTGATGGTCACGCGGTAGCGCGCGTTGCCATCGCGGACACCGGCATCGTACACCTCCCACAAGAGGCCCAGCGTCCCGCCGGCGGCAAACTCGCCCACACCCGGTGTGATGGCCACGTCACGCCAACTGCGTGGTGCGCTGGCCTCGCTGCGCGGCGAGGGCTTGCTGCCCAGCAACACGTCACTCATGCCAAAGCCGCTGGCCGCCTCGGGCATGAGACGGATCATGGCCCGTGCCGCCCGTCGCGAATCACCCTGCATGGCTTCCACGCGCACGACGTTGATGCCCGGACCCAGACGACGCGTCCACTCGCGGGCCGGACGGCCAATCACCGTATCGGTGCGGAACGACTGCTGGTCGGATTCCACGCCCTGCACGCGCACAAACTGGTCGAAGACGCGGAAGTCGAAGTCGATGGGCGCACGGTCCACATCGAGTCCCTTGAGCAGTGAGTCCACCGGCATGCGGGTGGCAATCACCACGTCGGACGAATCGCCGCGCGCACGGAAGCGCGTCACCCGCATGGGGATGGTGTCGATCATGGCCGAGCCGGGCAGGTTGGCCCAGGACACGGGCACGGCCTGCTTGATCTGCTCCACCGCGTCCTGATCGTTGAGGGCCAGCCGTGTGCTGGCGAAGCCGGGCTGCAGCTGGAAGAAGAACGTGAGGCCGATCTTGTACGACCACACCACCGTGGCGCCACTGGTGAGCGTCGCGGCCTGGAAATTGGCGTTGCCCTGCACGGCCACCTGGTAGTCGGGTGGACCGTAGCGAATGTAGATGTCGCCCCGGTCGCTCTCCGCGCCGCGCAGATTGCGATCATCGTCGGTCCAGCGGAACTCCGCGTACACCACACGCGCCAGAAACTCGAGGCGCATTTCGTTCTCGTTGGTGAGCGTGAGCGGGTCATTCATGTACCAGTACATCTCTTCCAATCCGCGACGCTGTCCTTCCGGCAATTCGCTGAAGGTCTTGGCATCACCGCCGGCCAACTGCGGATCCTTCGAGGCCTTGGGGCGCAGAATGCGCGTGAAACGCGTGATGTATTCGCGGTCACTTTCATCCATCATGGCCAGTGCACTGTCGAACGCCACGCGCGCATCGGCGTAGCGTTGCAGGCGGTGCAGGGCCATGCCCCGCACGAGGCGCGATTGCCAGTCCAGCGGGAACTGCCGCGCGCGACGCGACGCCACGCCCTCCAGTTCCTCCCACCGCCCGCGCTCGGCCAGCGCCATGAACAGATGCCGGCTGTAGCGCTGATTGCTCGAGTCGCGATCGACAGCCACCATGAACTTCTCGAAGGCGGCCTGATAGTCGCTCTCACCGGTGGGCGGCTCGATCTTCTTGACAAAGCTCTTGACGTAGTCGAGCGCCTTGTCGCGTGGCCAGTTGTTGTTCATGGCCAATTGGACGCGCTGTCCGTCCTGCGTGAAGCCGCGGTTGGCGCTGGCTTCATAGCGGCGCCACATGGCCATGCCCTGCAGGTCGGCCGCTTCGGCCAGCAGCAGGTTGTCGCCCGTGGACTCGGCGGCCTGATAGGCCTCCTTGGCGTTGCCTTGCGACGCAAACAGCACGGTGGAATAGCCCGAGCCGATGTTGAAGCGCGCGAGCGACAGCCAGTAGCGTGCACTGTCGGGCGCGAGCTGGGTGGCAATGCGCAGCGAACTGTCGGCTGCGGCCACCATCTTGAGCTTGTTCTTGTCCTTGATGTAGGCCGCCGAGCGCACGTCTTTCACGCGCTCCCAGTTGATGAGTCCCAGCAGGTACCAGGCGGCCGGGTCCTTGAAGTTGGCTTTGACCGCGCTCGTGAGCACCGTCATGGCGGCGGCCGTATCGCCGCGCATGACGAGCGAGTCGGCAATGGCGGCGGGGCTGCCGGCTGCGGCGCCGATGGGGAGGCGCTGGGCCTCAGCCGTGCGAACAGAGAGCGGCACGGTGGCGGCAGCAACAAGGGCGAGGGTGAAGCGGAGGGGCGGGAGGCGCAGCACAGTCAGGAGGGATTCAGTTGCGACACGTTTGCGACACGTTACCGCACCTCGAGTGCGGTATCACGGAATGTCTTGCGTTGCGAGTTCAGATCCAGAATGTCCACCCGGAGGCGATAGCGCCCACGGGGGAGCGTTCCAAGGTCCAGCGATACGTAGTCGAGGCTCAGCGTTTGCACCACAGCCGTGCGGTCGAAGGCAATGCTGAACGGGTCGTTGCTACCGGGCCGGCCGATGAGGCGGCCCAGTCCGTCCCGCAGGCGCAGCGTGGCAGTGGCCAGGGCACCGCGCTCGGACTGCAACTGCACGGACACCCGGTACTGGCCGTTGCGTGCGGTCACTGCTTCACCGGGCGCCAGGTCGTACACCTCCCACACGAGACCAATGGTGGACCCCGAATCGGCCACATCCCCAACCGGAGTGAGGCCCAGCGCAGACCAGCGCTGCGTGCTGGTGGCGCTGGGCGCGCGTTCTGGTGGCAAGGGGCGAGTGATGAGCACGTCACTCATGCCGAAGCCGCGGCCACTGTCGGCCTGCAGCAGCTGTGTGTTGCGCAACGCGCGCCGCGAGTCGTCCTGGGTGAGTTCAACCCGCAGCATGGTCACGTTGCGCCCAACACGCTGCGTCCAGTGCCGCGACGTCGGGGTGTCCAGCGCGGCCGACGCGACGCGAAACTCGCCGCGCTGGGCCGATGGATTGGGAGCGAGAAAATCCGTGGCCTTGACGAGCGACGCGATGGTGACCGACTCGAGTTCGAGGTCGCCCAGCAATTGCCGAGGCGTGAAGGCGCCCACCAGTACCACATCCGTCGAGTCACCGGTGGCACGGAATTGCACGGGGCGCAGTGGCAGACTGTCCACATCCCGGGCCACCGCCAGGTTGTGCATCGAGAGCGGCCGCTGTTCGAACACGCCTTCCACGAAGGGCTGATCGTACATGGCGATGTCGGCGCTGGCGAAGCCCGGGCGCAGATCGAAGAAGAAGGTGATGCCAAAATCGTAGGACCAGACGAGCGTCACGCCGGCTTCACCACCAGATCGACTGGCCGTCAAGGCGCTGCTCATGGTGATTTCGAGATCCGGTGGACCATAGCGCACCAGAATGCGACCGCGATCGGTGTCGGCTCCCCGGTATCCCAGCATATCATCGGTCCAACGCAGGTCGGCGTACACCACGCGGGCCAGCAGTTCCAACTGCATTTCATTCTCGGTCGTGCTGGCCAGCGGATCGTTGGATTCCCAGAACGCGCGTGCCACCGCCTGCTGCTGACCGACAGGCAGCTTGCTGTAGGTGAGCGAGTCCATGCCAGTGCCCGCGCGGGCCTTGGCAATGGGGCTGCCGGGCCGAAGAACGCGCGTGATGCTGGTGAGGCGTGCCTGCTCGCGTTCGTCGAGCAGCACCAGGGCGCTGTCGAAGGCGGCGCGGGAGGCGCTCACCTGGTTGCTGCGCCACAGGGCGAGGCCAAGCAGCAGGCGCGATTCGGCATCGAAGGGAAATGCCTTCGCCCGTTCTGACGCCAACTGCCGGAGCTCCTCCCATTGTTTGCGCGTGGCCATCGTCATGGCGAGATGGCGCGCGTATCGCTGCGAGGACGGATTCTGCTGCACGGCGCGCTGGAAGTGCGCGTGCGCCGTTTCCAGATCGGCGGCACCCGTTGGTGGTTTGATGAGATGTTTGACAACACTCATCACGTAGTCGCGACCGAGGTTGCGGTTGAACGCGCCGGCATTGAGGCCGTTGTCCGGATTCAGCAGGGCGGTGGGGTCGGACGCTGTCGGGGCCCCGTTGGCGCCAAGCTGGATGCGGTTGAGCGGATCGATGAGCGCGCGGTTGGACGTGGCTTCGAAGCGACGCCACGCCGCCTGCCCGACCTGATCTTCGGCTTCAGCCGTCAGCAGCGCGTCACCGTGGCGTTTCGCGACGCTCAGCGCTTTGTCCGCCTGCTGTGTGCCGGAGAAGCGCATGGTGGACACGCCCGACTCGAGGTTGAAGCGCCCCAGATTGAGCCAGTAGCGCGCACTGTCGGGCGCAAACTGTGTGGCGAGGCGGAGGGCTGAGTCGGCGGCTTGCAGCAGGCGAATAGTGCGCGGGTCACTGATGTAGCCGCCGCGCCGGCTGGACCGGGCCTGCTCCCAGTAGAGATGCCCCAGCCGGTGCCAGCTCACCCCGTCGCGCATGCTGCGGCGCACGCGCGTTTCCAGCAACGCCACCGCGCCAGCGGTGTCACCGCGGGCCACCAGCGCATCGGCCTCGGCCGCCGCCGAGCCGGCAGGGACCGTGGACAGAACCGGCTGAGCGCGCAGGCCATGAGGCCAGGCGACCATGCCAACAAGCACTGCAGACAACGTGCGTGACCGCCACCGGCAATTCCGGCCCGGAGTGCGGCAATGGGAGGGGAGGGACATTGAAGGGAGGGCGGGTGGGGAAACCGGCCGCCTCCAATCAGAAGAGGCCGGGCTGCTCCGCGGCGCCTGCGGGTGGGACGAACCCCAGGTGCCGGTAGGCGTGGGCCGTGGCCACGCGCCCCCGGGGGGTCCGCTGCAGAAAACCGTGTTGCACAAGGAATGGCTCATATACCTCTTCAATCGTTCCAGGATCCTCGCCGATGGCCGCGGCGATGGTTCCGAGCCCCACCGGGCCCCCGTCGAACTTCTCGATGATGGCCTTGAGCAGGCGGCTGTCCATGTCATCGAGACCAAAATGGTCCACGTCCAGCAGGGACAGGGCGGCCTGCGCCACATCGAGCGTGATGCGGCCGTTGGCGCGCACCTGGGCATAGTCCCGCACGCGACGCAGCAGGCGGTTGGCCACACGCGGCGTCCCGCGGGAGCGCTTGGCAATTTCGTGGGCGCCGGCCGCGTCCATCTCTACCCGCAGCACCTCGCCGGTGCGGCGCACGATGACCTCCAACTCCTCCACGGGATAGAAGGCCAACTGGTGCATGAGCCCGAAGCGCGCCCGCATGGGCGCCGTGAGCATGCCCAGCCGTGTGGTGGCACCCACGAGGGTGAAGCGCTCGATGTTCATCGTCACCGTCTGCGCCTTGGGGCCCTCGGACAGGCGGATGTCGATGCGGTAGTCCTCCATGGCCGGATAGAGGAACTCCTCGATGACTGGCCGCAGACGATGGATTTCGTCGATGAACAGCACGTCCCCTTCACGCAGGTTGGTGAGGGGACCGACCAGGTCGCCGGGCTTCTCGAGGGCCGGGCCCGACGTGGTGGTGAGGTTGACGCCCAGCTCACGGGCAATGAGATCGGCCAGGGTGGTTTTGCCCAGACCTGGCGGGCCGAAAAACAGAATGTGGTCGAGTGGCTCACGACGGACGCGGGCGGCCTCGATGGCAATGCCCAGACTTTCCTTGACCTTGCGCTGTCCGATGAACTCGGCCAGCCGCTGCGGACGCAGCGACAGTTCGACGACACTTTCGTCGGACAGGGCCTCAGGCGTGGTGATTTCGGCGCGACTCATGCCCGGAAATATACCGAAGATCGCGGCCCTGCCGGGCACCAGATCGGGCACCGCATTGGGCACTGGGCACCCGCGTTGGGGTATCCAGCATTTGACCACGGGCTGCGTATGTTTAGAGACTGGCCCGTCCGCCTACCCGAGCTTGCCATCATGCGTCGCATATCCTCCCTGCTGTCTCTCGCCGGCATTGCCGCCCTCGTGGCGGTGAGCTCGGCTTTCGTGCCGCCCACCAAGGGTGCTGCCGCAAAGGGCGCTGCCCGTGTGCCGGCCACTGTGCCCGGGCCGCGCATCACGGCGTTGCCCGTCACGGGCGTGGCTGCCGAGGAAGCCGTCAACATCGACTGGCGCGTGCTGGCTGGTCTCGACTACTCCAACGGCAAGGCCACGGACACGCTCAAGAAGCTCGACGGCAAGTTGGTGCGCATCCCCGGCTTTGTGGTGCCGCTCGATGACTTCCAGGAGGAAGGCGCCGAGTTCCTGCTGGTGCCCTACTACGGCGCCTGCGTGCACACGCCGCCGCCGCCGCCCAACCAGATCGTGATGGTGGAGATGACGGGCAAGAAGGCCATCAAGCTCAACCTCTTCGATGCGGTGTGGATGTCGGGCCGTCTCAAGATCAATTCGGTGGAGAGCCCTTACGGCACGGTGGGCTACCAGCTCGAAGGCCTGAAGGTCGAACCCTACTCGGCGAAATGAGTACGGCGACGGCGCCCGCCGTCGCCCTTTCTGACGTGCGCTTCGCCTACAAGGCGGGGCGCGACGTCCTGGCGATTGAGCGGCTGACCATCGCCCGCGGTGAGACGGTGTTTTTGCATGGGCCGAGCGGCAGTGGCAAGACCACGCTGCTCGGCCTTCTTGCAGGAGTGCTGCAGGCCAATCGCGGGCAGGTCCAGGTGCTGGGTGAGGATTTCACACGCATGTCGAGTGGCGCCCGCGACGCGTTTCGCGCGCGGCATCTGGGTTACGTGTTCCAGATGTTCAATCTCATCCCGTACTTGTCGGTGAAGGAGAACATCCTGCTGCCCATCCGGCTCGATGCCGGACGGCGCGCGCGACTGGGCACTCAGTCCTTCGACGCGGCTGTGCGCGAGGTGGCCGGTGAGCTGGATATTGCGCGCTATCTCGACACGCCCATTGGCGAGCTGAGTGTGGGTCAGCAGCAGCGCGTCGCGGCGGCGCGGGCGCTCATCGGACACCCCGAAGTGGTGATTGCCGACGAGCCTACGAGTGCGCTCGATACCGACCGGCGTGAGCAGTTTCTGCAACTGCTCTTCCGTTCGTGTGAGAAGGCGCAGGCCACACTGGTGTTCGTGAGCCACGATCACACGCTCATGCCGCTGTTCTCGCGCATCGTGGAGCTCGGCGAGATCAACACGGCAGCCACGGTGGGGAGCGGCGCATGAGTCTCATTCTGCGTCTGGCGTTGGCTTCGCTCAAGAGCCGCAAGCTCACCACCGGACTGACAGTGGCGTCCATTGCGCTCAGCGTGACGCTGCTGGTGGGCATTGAGACCGTGCGCGCCGGTGTGCGCGAGAGTTTTGCCGGCACCATTCGTGGTGTCGATCTCATCGTGGGCGCGCGCGGTGGCACGCTGCAGATTCTACTGAGTTCCGTGTTTGGCATCGGGTCGCCGGCGGGCAGTGTGAAGCTGTCCACCATGCAGCGCTGGGCCGAACATCCGGCAGTGAAGTGGGTGGTGCCGTACTCGTTGGGTGACAGTCATCGTGGGTTCCGCGTGATTGGCACCACGCCCGAGTTCTTCGAGCGCTACCGCTATCGGCAGAATGCATCGCTGACGTTCACGGCCGGCGGACCGGCGGTGGGTGACACGGACGTCGTGATCGGCTACGACGTGGCGCAGCGCCTTGGCTATGCAGTGGGCACGCCCGTGGTGGTCGTACATGGACTGCAGGACATCGGGACGTCCAGCCATGAAGCGCATCCCTTCAAGGTCGTCGGCATTCTCGCGCGTACGTTCACGCCCATCGATCGCAGTGTCTACGTGACGCTGGAGGGGATCGAGGCGATGCACGAGGAGGGTGAACAGCAAACGGCGGCAGCCGGGACGGCAGAAGCCATTGAGCCGGGAGCCAAGGGGGCAGGAGCCGAGGGGGCAGGAGCCGAGGGGGCAGGAGCAAAGGGCGGAGAAACGGTAGCGGCGACGTCGGCAAAGACACCGGCGTCAACGGTGATGCCGGGCGCAGAACCGCCGCCGGGCACGCCCATGGTCATGCCGGGTGCGGAGCCACCGCCGGGCACGCCCATGGTCATGCCGGGGGCGCAGCCGCCAGCGGGTACGCCGCTCGTAATGCCGGGGGCGGAGGCGCCGCCTGAGGTCAGGCAGGCGCCGCGTCCTGCGCCCAAGCCGAAGCCAGTGGCAGCCGACACCGCCAAGGAAGAGCACGACCACGGCGATGATCAGATCACCGCATTCTTTGTCGGCACCAAGAACCGTTTCGAAGCGCTGATGCTGCAACGCGAGATGAACACCGATCTCGTCGAGCCGCTCACCGCGCTCATCCCCGGTGTCGCGCTTGGGGAGCTCTGGCAGAACATCGGCAACGCCGAGGTGGGCCTGCGCATCATCGCGATGTTCGCGGTGGCCATCAGCATCACTGGCATGCTGGTGTCGCTCTACTCGTCGCTCGAGGCACGCCGCCGGGAGATGGCCATTCTGCGAGCCATCGGTGCGGGCCCGCGCACCATTCTTTCGCTGCTGGTGCTCGAGAGCACGCTGCTGGCCTTCCTCGGCTGCGTGATTGGTGTGGCCCTCGTGTACGCCGGCCTCGCGCTGGCGCAGGGGCCCGTTGAGCAGCGCTTCGGTCTGCATCTCGCGCTGCGCGCGCTGGGCAGCACCGAGTACCTCTACCTCGGTATCGTCATGGGCGCGGGCATGCTCATTGGCTTCGTGCCGGCGTGGAAGGCCTACCGCACCTCGCTCGTCGACGGACTCTCGCCGCGGCAGTGACGCGCGACAGCGCGGCGAGGATGATCCAGGTCATGTGCCATCGGTTCACTTGCTAGTTGATCCACCGTAGTCGTCCCATCCACCCAACGCTCCCCATGAACAAGTCGCTTGCCACGCTGCTGGCACTCACCGCGCTCTCGTCACCGCTCGCTGCGCAGCCGCGCCGAGGCGGACCGCCGGTGCAGCCCAATCCGCAGGCCCTGCCCATGAATCCCCTCCCGGACTACGTGCGCAAGGATGCGCCCACCAATCCGGCGATCCTCAAGATCTGGGAAGAGGGCATGCAGCGTTCGCAGGCGGCAAAGTTTGCGCAGCAGCTCATGGACTCGGTCGGCCCGCGTCTCACTGGCTCGCCGGGCATGAATCGCGGACAGGACTGGCTGTTGGCCACGTACAAGCAGCTCGGCGTGACCGCGCGAAAGGAGCGCTACGGCACCTGGAACTCGTGGGGACGTGGCGCCGCGTTTGCGCAACTCACCGCGCCGCGCGTCAAGCCGCTCGAAGCCACCATGCTCTCGTGGAGCGGCAACACCGGCGGCAAGTGGGTGGAGGGCGAGGTTATCACGCTGCAGCCCTACAGCTCGCCGGAGGAGTTCAAGGCCTGGCTGCCCACGGTGAAGGGCAAGATTGTACTGGCCAGCGCGCCTCGTCTCACCTGCCGCATGCCGCAGCAGGTCGCAGAGTTTGCCACGCCCGCCTCGGCCGCCGCCCTCGATACGGTGCAGCGTGATCTTGACGCCACCTATCGGGGTCTGACGCAGCGCGTGCCCACGTTCTACGCCGATGTGAAGGCGGCCGGTGCACTCGCGGTGTTCGAATCGTACTGGTCCAACTATCCCGGCATCGACAAGATCTTCGGTTCGCCGCGCAACAGCGCACTGCCCACCTTCGATATCGGGTGCGAAGACTACGGCATGCTGTTCCGCCTTGCGCAGAACAAGCAGGGTCCCAAGGTCAAGCTCACGGCCGAGTCGGAGTTCCTCGGCGAGCAGCCGGTGTTCAACGTGATCGCCGAGATCAAGGGCTCGGCCAAGCCCGATGAGTACGTGGTGCTCTCGGCGCACTTCGACAGCTGGGAAGGCCACAGCGGCGCCACCGACAACGGCACGGGCACCGTGACCATGCTCGAGGCGCTTCGCATTCTCAAGACGGTGCTGCCGAATCCGTCACGCACGATTCTCGTGGGCCACTGGAGTGGCGAAGAGCAGGGCCTCAACGGCTCGGGCGCCTTCGCGGCCGATCATCCGGAAGTGGTGAAGGGGCTGCAGTTCCTCTTCAATCAGGACAATGGCACGGGCCGCGTGGTGAACACGGGGCCGAGCATTCTGCCGGAGAACGGCCCGCGCCTCGCGCAGTACATGGCGGAGATGCCGTCGCAGCTCACGCAGTATCTGCGGCTGTCGGGCCCGAGTGGGGTGGGCGGTGGCTCCGATCACGCCAGCTTCCTCTGCCACGGAGCGCCGGCCGCCAGTCTCGGTGCGCTGTCCTGGGACTACAGTCTCACCACCTGGCACACCAATCGCGATTCGTTCGACAAGGTCATGCAGGATGACCTCAAGCACAACGCGACGCTGACCGCAATGTTCGCGTACCTGGCCAGCGAAGATCCGCAGCCCAGCTCGCGCACGCTGCTCAATCCGCTGCCGCCGAGCGCGCCGAACGGTCCGCCGATTTCGATTCCCAACTGCGGGCGGCCGCAGCGCGAGTCGGCGGGGTACCGGCGGTAACGGGAAAACCCAAAACTCACAACTTCAACTCAAAGCTCAAAGCTGACCTAATCTGGCGGCGCTGATATGCGCGCCGCAGGCATCCGTCAGCTTTGAGCTTTGAGTTCAAGTTTTGAGTTTTGGGTTTGTTCTACTTCCCCGTCAGCATCCCCAGCGCCGCCCTCACAATCGCGCTCACCTCGCGTGCGCTGCCGGCCTCCATGACCGCGCGCACCGCACGGTCGGCCTCGGCCTGATTGTAGCCCAGCGCCACCAGTGCGCGCACACTGTCATCGCTGACGGCTGACCCGCCGCCCACGCCACCCGCCTGTGTCGGCGCCGAGCCGATGCTGTCCATCTTGTCGGCCAGGTCGAGAATGATCTGCTCGGCCTTCTTGCGGCCCACGCGCGGCACACGCATGAGCGTCGTGATGTCCTTGTCGCGCAGCGCACGCACCACACGATCCGGCGTGAGGGCCGAGAGAATGCCGAGTGCCAGCGCCGGCCCCACGCCCTTGGCCACCAGCAGCTTCTGAAACACCGCCCGCTCGTAGGGCTGCAGAAAGCCGTAGAGGTGCCAGGCATCTTCGCGCACGACCAGGTGGGTGTGCAGCGTGATGGGGCCGTTGTCGCGCGGCAAGGCTTCGAACACCCCGAGCGGAATGAGACACTCGTAGGCCACGCCGCCCGCGGTGAGCAGTTCCACGCGTTCGAGCTCACGGTGAACAATGGTGCCGGTAACCTGGGCAATCATGCGCGACGTTTGGCAGCAAGTGAGGCGAGCGACGGCAGCGTCGGCATCGCGGGGCGGGGAAGCGAGGACTGCAGGCAGGCGCAGAGTGCGGCCGCCACACCATCGGCGGCGTCAGCGGGCTGCGGGGCGGCCTTGAGTTTCAGCAAGCGCGCCACCATGAACTGCACCTGCTCCTTGGTGGCACTGCCGCGGCCGGTGATGGCCTTCTTGATCTCGGCCGGCGGATACTCGTGAATGGTCAGCGCGGCTTGTTGCGCCGCCAGCAGAATCACACCGCGCGCATGCCCGAGCACGATGGTGGTGCGCACATTGCGCGCGTAGAACACATCTTCGATGGCCAGCGTGTCGGGGCGATGCCGTTCAATGACCTCGCGCACGCCCTCGTGAATGTCGTGCAGTCGATTGGGCAGCGGTTCACGCGCCGCGGTGCGCAGCACCCCGCATTCCACCAGGGTTGGTGTGCGCCCGTCGAAGGCCACCACCCCGTAGCCGGTCACGGCGGTGCCCGGGTCGATGCCGAGCACCAACGACGGTCGACCGACCACCGGACGACCGTGGCTCGGCCGACCGGCCACGTGGGTCACGCGCCGGCCATGGCGCTTTCGTCCATCTCGAAGTTGGCGTCGACCTTCTGCACGTCGTCCAGTTCTTCGAGTGCCTCGAGCAGCTTGAGCAGGTTGGTGGCGTTGTCGCCTTCCACCTTCACGGTGTTCTTGGGCACCCACGCCAGTTCCGCGTCGTCGATGGTGTACTTCTTCGACTCGAGCCCTTCCTTCACCGCGTGCAGCGACGCGGGCTCGGTGGTGATCACGAACACCTCGCCTTCGTTCGACACATCATCAGCGCCGGCTTCCAGCGCCGCTTCGATGAGCGCGTCCTCATTCACGCCGTCGGCGGGCACGGTCATCTGCCCCTTGCGGTCGAACATGAAGGCGACCGAGTTGGACGTGCCCATGTTGCCGCCGTTGCGCGAGAGCTTGTGCCGCACATCGGCCACGGTGCGCGTGGGATTGTCGGTGACGGCCTGAATCATGATGGCCACGCCGCCCGGTCCATACGCTTCGTAGAGCACTTCAGTGTAGTCTGCGCCCTCGAGCTCGCCGGTGCCCTTCTTGATGGCGCGCTCGATGTTGTCCTTGGGCATCGAGACCGCCTTGGCGTTGTCGATGGCGGTGCGGAGGCGCGGATTGCCGCCGGGGTCACCGCCGCCAAGCTTGGCGGCCATGGTGATTTCGCGGATGTGACGCGTGAACAGCGAACTCCGCTTCTTGTCGGTCGCGGCCTTCGCCCGCTTGATCGTTTTCCATTTGCTATGGCCAGCCATGCGATCCTCTTGCAGGGGTACGCGCGGAATGTATCAAGGGGGCTGGGGGCAGTGCTACCGCCGTGGCTGTTCCTGCCCGGACTAGCCGTCGAGCACATCCTCGAAGCGCACAAACCGCCCCTCGAAGTACAGATCCACGTAGCCCCGCGCCCCGTCCCGCTGCTTGAGTACCGCCAGTTCCGCCGCGCCGGCCACCCCGAGGTCGGCCTCGTACAGCTCCTCGCGGTAGAGTCCGAGCACGACATCGGCGTGGGCACCCACCGCGTCGCGCATGCCGAAATCCGCCAGTCGAGGCCGTAGGTCGCGCCGTGTGCGATCCAGCGCGCCCAGATGTGTGGTCAGCAGCACGACGACCTGTCGCTTGAGCGCCAGCCGCTTGAACTCGAGCACCGCCTGTGCGAGTGCGTCGTCCAGGCCTCCTGAGCCATGCACAAAACCGCTCAGGGCATCCACCACCACGAGCGCTGTGCCGGGGCTCGCATCGAGCGCCGTGGCCACGTCGTCTACCCGACCGCTGCACACCGTCTCCACCACCGGCACGCGATCACGCAGAGCGAGGGCCGCCGCAGCCAGGCGCACGTGTTCCTCCTCAGACACGGCACCAAGCCGCAGCAAGTCGAGCGGCACCCGGGCCTCGGCGGCCAGGAGGCGTTCGTGAATTCGCGACGGCAACTGCTCGGAGCTCACCAGCAGCGCGCGGCCAAGTCGCCCGGTGGGCCCGAGGGCGGCCCGCTGCGCAATGGCCAGTGCCAGCGCGCTGCAGCCCGCCGCATGATCGCCGCCCAGCACCACGAGATCACCGCGGCGAAATCCGCCGCCCAGCGCCCGGTCCAGCGTCCGAAAGCCGCTCGGGACCAGGTCGTCTGCGAGCTGCAGGCCGGCGTGGGCCGGTGAGGACTCGCCCGCATCCATGCGCGCCGCCAACTGCGACACCAACCGGGTAAGCGGCGAGATGTCGCTGTCGTGCATCACGACACCGCCGCCAGTTGTCGCGCCAGCTTCTCCAGCTCCTGCACCGCCGCCCCGTCGAGATAGGAATTGACGGCGGCAATGAGCGAACGCAGCGCGCCGGCCGTCGCCAGCGGAGAGGTTGCGGTGGCGTCGAGGCAGCGGGCAAAGGGCACCCGGGTGGGCGCCGGCAGCGCAAGGGAGGCCAGCCAAACCTTGGCCGCCGCCGCACGCGTGGCACGATCGGCCGGTGCCAGGCCTTCGTCGGGTAACACACCCTGCGCCAGCCTGGCCACCAGCAGCGCGGCCAGGGCCACCTCGCGCCCGCCGCCGAGCGGCAGGCGGCCCGTCAGCGATGCCAGTGCGGGCAGGGGAAAACGCAGGGAATCGAGAGCGTAGGGGAGTCGTTGCACGGCACAAACCTACCACGCCGTGGTAACTTTCGGGATGAAGACGATTCTGTGGGTGGACGACGAGGCGGAGCTGCTCGAGCCGCATCGCCTCTTGCTGGGAGACAAGGGCTACGAGGTGCAAACGGCCACCAACGCCGATGACGCCCTCGAATTGCTCCGTCGCCACCCCTTCGATCTGGTCCTGCTGGACGAGCAGATGCCCGGTACCCGCGGGCTTGATGCCTACAAGGACATCCGCGAACTCGCGCCGGCTCTGCCCGTGGTCATGGTCACCAAGAGCGAAGAGGACGCGACGCTCAAGGAAGCCATCGGTGCCAACATCCGCGACTATCTCGTCAAACCGGTGACGCCGCGGCAGGTGCTGTCGGTCATCACCAAGATTCTCGACGGCCCGCTCATCCGCTCGCAGGCATTGGCTCGTGCCTTCGTGGAGCGCTTCCGCGCCATTGAGACCGAGCGCTATGCGGGGCTCGACTGGCGTGGCTGGATCGAGCGCTTCTCCGAACTCATGCAGTGGGACGTGGACCTCGCGGAAGCGGGAGAGCTGGGCCTGCACGAGTCGCTGCGTGGCCTCTATCCCGACATGCACCGCGAGTTCGCGACCTACATGCGCAGCGAGTATCCGCGCTGGCTGCGCGACGAGGAAGGCGATCGGCCGCCGCTCTCGGTGGACGTGTTCGGCGAGTTCGTGCTGCCGGTACTCTCGCGCGATCGCAAGGTCATCTTCGTCATCATCGATTGCCTGCGCCTCGATCAGTGGCGCGTGCTCGAGCCGCTGCTGGCGCCGTGGTTCGAGGTGGAGACCTCGCACTACTTCTCCATTCTGCCCACGGCCACACCCTACGCACGTAACGCGCTGTTCTCCGGCCTCTTCCCGGGCGAGATTGCCGCGCGCCATCCCGACTGGTGGGGTGAGCGAGACGACGAGGCGCTCAATGCGCACGAAAAGGACTTGCTGGTGGCGCAGCTGGCCGCACTGCAACATCCGGTGCCGGTGCGCTATCAGAAGCTCACGTCGGCCTCCGACAGCGACGACCTCGAACGGCATCTGCCGGCGGCCATTGCCGGCGACGGCGTGCATGCCTTCGTGTTCAACTTCGTCGACATGCTCACGCACGGCCGCTCGGAGTCGATGATTCTCTTCGAGGTGGCGCGTGACGAGATCGCGCTGCGTGCGCTCACGCGGCAGTGGTTCGAACGCTCGGCGCTCTTCTCGCTCCTCAAGGAAGCATCGCGTCGCAACGTTGCGGTGGTCGTGACCAGCGATCACGGTGCGCTGCACTGCAACACGCCGGCCACAGTGTTTGCCAAGCGCGACGCCACGGCCAACCTGCGCTACAAATTCGGCGAAGACATCCGTGCCGAGCGCCCCGAGCAGGCGCTGTTGTTCAGCAATCCCGACGACCTGCGTCTGCCGCATCGCTCGCCGGGCACCAACACGCTGCTGGCTGCCGGCGACACGTTCTTTGTGTATCCCACCAAGCTGCGCGAGTATCAGGGCCGGTACCGCGGGTCCTTCCTGCATGGCGGCGTGTCACCGGAGGAATGCATCCTGCCGGTGTCCCTGCTCACGCCCAAGCGCTGAGGCGACGTGAGTACTGGTACCTATCGCACGCCCGCATCGCAGCTCTGGCGCCGTCTCTGGCGTTTTGTCGGACCACACAAGGGCAAGCTGGTGGCCGTGGTGCTGCTCAATGCGGCCGCGGCCTTTGCCGATGTGTTCTCGTTCACGCTGCTCATTCCGTTTCTGAATGCGTTGTTCGAGGCCGACTCGCTCTTGCCGGCGACGGGCACGGTTGGCCGAGTCCTTGATGCCACGATCGGCTTCCTTCTGGACGAGCAGGATCGCAAGGGCTCACTGCTCCGCGTCATGGGCATTGTCATTGCCGCCGTCACACTCAAGAACACACTCATCTGGTTGAGTGGGCAGGTGGGTGTGAAGCTGCAGGAGTTCGTCGTGCGCGATCTGCGCGACGCGTTGTATGCGCACTTGCTGCGGCTGCCGCTGCCGTGGTTCACGCGCAACAAGGTGGGGCAGATCATCGCTCGCGTGCTCAATGACACGGCCAGCGCCAAGACCGTCGTTACTGAACTGGTAACGCGGTCACTGTGGAGTTTCGCACAGGTAGTAGCCACGCTGGTCGCGATGTTCACGCTCTCGTGGCAACTCTCGATTGCGGCTCTGGTCATTGCACCGATAACAGTTGGCGCCATTCAGCCCGTGCTCCGCAAGCTTCGCAAGGGCTATCGCCGTCTCGGGAACGAACAGGGCGAGATGACGAGTCTTGTGCAGGAAGTGGTGAGTGGGGTGCGGCTGGTGAAGTCGTATCGTGCCGAGGCGCGCGAAGAAGCCAAGTTCACCGAGCGCAACGGCGCCTTTGCCAAGGGCTTTGTGCGGGTGGGGCGGCTCGCGTTGCTGTCGGGCCCGGTCACCGAAACACTCGGGACCTTCACCGCGGTGGCCATTCTCTGGTATGGCGCGCAGTTGGTGGATCAGAAGGCCATGGTTGGCGCCGAGCTGCTGGTGTTCCTCATCCAGGTCATGCGTCTGCTGCAGCCGCTCAAGCAGCTCTCGCAGGCGCCTGCCGCGGCGCAGCAGTCTCTCGCCAGCGCCGAGCGCATCTTCGAGGTGCTCGACGCGGAAACCGAGACTGCCCGCGATCGTGGCACGCGCCATACGGCCACGTTCAACGACAGCATCGCCTTCGAGAACGTCAGCTTTGCCTATGAGTCCGATCGCTACGCGCTGCAGGACGTCACCTTCACCGCCCGAAAGGGCGAGGTGGTGGCGCTCGTGGGGGCGAGTGGCGCGGGGAAGAGTACGCTGGTGGACTTGCTGCCGCGCTTCATCGACCCGACGGGTGGCGTCATTCGCCTCGATGGGGTGGACCTGCGCGACATCCGTCTCGATGCGCTGCGCGCACTGACCGGCATTGTCAGTCAGGACACGGTGCTGTTCAACGACACCGTGCGCGCCAACGTGGCCTTCGGGCGGCCGGACGCGACTCAGGCGCAACTCGAAGCGGCGGCACGCGCCGCCAATGCACTCTCGTTCATCGAGGCCATGCCGGAGGGATGGGACACCAACCTGGGCGAACGCGGCACGCGTCTCTCCGGCGGCCAGCGTCAGCGTCTGGCCATTGCCCGCGCGCTGCTCAGTGACCCGCCGCTGCTCATTCTCGACGAGGCCACCAGCGCACTCGACGTGGAAAGTGAGCGTCTCGTGCAGGAGGCCATTGATCGCCTGCTCGAAGGCCGCACGGTATTTGTCATCGCGCATCGACTGGCCACCATTCAGCACGCCAACCGCATTCTCGTGTTTGATGCCGGGCGTCTGGTGGAGCAGGGCACACACGGGGAACTGATCGCACAGGGCGGAGCCTACGCGCGCCTGCACGCGCTGCAGTTTGACCGGAGCGCCGAGCGCGCCGTCGACCGGGCGGACGACGTGGCCGTCGCCACGACGGCCTGAGTCATGCGGGTGCTGGGACTCAGCACCGACCCGCGCTGGGGCGCGCACGCCCGCATTCTCGGCACCTGGCTGCAGGCACTCGCCGCCGAGGGCGACGTGGTGGCCCTGGCCTGCGTGCCCGGATCGGCGATGGCCCGCGGTGCGCGCGCTGAATGGCCGCGGCTTTCCCTGCGCGATGTTCGGGCCGACGGGTGGTGGCGGCGCACGCAGAGTGTGCGCGAGGTGGTACAGGCGCTGCGACCTGATGCCGTGCTGGTGTGCAGCGGCGATGATGCGGCCGCCGCGGCCTTGGCCATGGGGACACGCGGTCCGGTGGTGTGGCGTGAATCTGCGGCTTCGCGCACAGAACGCGCGGGATGGCGCCAGCGCGCGGCACTGGTCCGTGGCACGGTACGGCGCATGGAGGCCGGCCAGCATACGGTATACTGGCCACCGCCAGATGCGGAGGATACCGCTTCTGCGACTGGCGTGTTGCGGCTGACACCGACCGGCCCCGTGCGCGCCGACGTGTTCTCAGCGGCGCCTCTGCCAACGGCGCCTCTGCCAACGGCGCCTCTGCCAACGGCGCCTCTGCCAGCGGTATCATCGCCCGTCGCCTCGCCGAGCGTGACATTGCTGCTTCCCCCAAAGCTCGATGACGAGGGCCGGCATGCATTGCGTGTCGTCGGGGCTTTGCATGAGCGCCAACCGTCATTGCAGCTGACGCTGGTGGCCGAGGGCGGGGAGCGTGGCAAGGCGCCCTCGTTGCAGGATGCCAGGATCCATGCGGCCGCTCTGGGCATGGCCGGCGCGCTGTGTGTACAGTCGCTCGACGAGTGGATCGCGGCCTCACCGCGCGGCGAGGATGTGTTGTGGGTGGTGGACGGCGGCGATGCCGGCACGCTGGCCTTGCTGGATGCCATGCACCGCGCCACGCCGGTCGTCGTGCCGAGCAAACATCAGCAGGCCGATCTGGTACTGCCGGGTGTCACGGGACTGCACGCGCCTCCAGTCGGTCATCAGGTCTCGCCAATGGACGACGGCGCCCAGTTGCTGTCTGATCTGGCGCGCGTGCTGGGCGACGCCGAGTGGCGGCGCGGTATGGGGGCGGCCGCCCAGCGACACGTCCACCGCGTTCGTGCACCGCGTGCCATACTTCACGGGTTGCGCGTGATGCTCGACCCGACTTCCTCTCCGCTCTCATGACTCCCAGTCTTCTGCAGCTGCGCGCCCGCGAATACGGGTGGATGGACAACGACGCGTCCATGTATCTGAACGCCGCCTCCGTGGGCCCCCTGCCGGCTGCCGCAGTGGCCGCGGCCAACGAATGGTCGGCCCTCCGGCAGCAGCCGCATCACATCTCGGTGCCGCGCATGCAGGACGCCGCGGCCACGGCGCGCGCGCAGTTTGCCGCGCTCATCGGTGCGCGTGCCGAGGAAATCGCGCTCATGCCCAACACCACTTACGGGCTCAATCTCGCCGCTCGAGCGTTGCCACTCAGGCCGGGCAGCATACTCACGTTCGATGGTGAGTTTCCGAGTTGTGTGTATCCGTTTCAGGCCCTGGGTTCGCGCGGCATTTCGCTCGATCTCATTCCGCGCACGAACGGTCTGCCGGATGAAGACGCGTTGGTCGCCGCCATTGAGCAGCGCAGCGACGTGGTGGCCGTGGTGGTGAGCTGGGTGCAGTTTGCCACGGGTTATGTGGCCGATCTCGCGCGCATCGGCGCGGCCTGTCGCGCCAAGGGTGTGTTTTTCATCGTGGATGGCATCCAGGGCTGCGGCGTGCGACCCATCGACGTGCACGCGCTGCCCATTGATGTGTTCGCGAGCGGCGCGCAGAAGTGGCAGCTCTCACCCTGGGGGACGGGTTTCGTGTACGTGCGGCCCGACCTCATCACCAGCCTCGAGCCGCACGATGTGGGCTGGGCCTGCATGAAGAGCAGCACGGACTACACGCGTCTCACGGACTACGAGTTCGACTTCTTCGACGACGCGCGACGCTTCGAGGTGGTGACCATTGCCTACCACGACTTTGCGGTGGCCAATGCGGCCACGGCCCTGTTGCTCGAAGCAGGCGTGGCACAGGTGGCGCAGCACCTCACGCAGCTCGGCGACATGGTGGTGGACTGGGCCCAGAGCCGCCGCGACGTGACGCTGGTAACGCCGGCCGAGCCCGCCCGCCGCGCGGGCGTGCTCTCATTCACGCCCACTGACCTGGACGGCATGCATGCCCGGCTGCGTGAGGGCGGCGTGGTGCATACGGTGCGAGAGGGTGCAATCCGGCTGTCGCCGCATATGTACAACACCGCCGACGAAATCAGCCGGGCGCTGGCACTCCTCGACGCTTGATTTCTCGTTGCTCGTGTCTTGAGATATCCAGAAGCCAGATGGTGCGAGTTGTGAAGACGAGACAGAAATGGATGAATGCGAGATGGGCAACCAATGAGCTCAGAGATGCGATCGTGTGCGACTGGTACTGCAGTCAACGTTGACGTTGGCATCGACCCCCTACCGCCGTGTCGCGTCCTGAATAATGTCTA
>NZ_DLHL01000007.1 GCF_002483225.1 Gemmatimonas sp. UBA7669
CCGCCGACGGCCGCACTCCAAAAGCCTTGTCGCGGATGACACGGATTCGGCGGAAACTGCACGGACCTTTGGCATTGCAGTTGCTGACTGCCGATCATTCGACATGCATCGTCAACAGCTCACGCAGAGAACAGCAAGAGAACCGCAGCGAACGCAGAGGCGCGTGGGTACAGAACTCAAAAGAGACTCAGACCGCCGTTGATCCGTGTTGTTTCCGCGGCATCCGTGTCATCCGCGTCGAGGCCCTTTGCTGCAGTAGACTGCTGTTCTCTGCGCTCTCTGCAGTTCTCTGGCAGTCCTCTGCGTGAGCTGTTGACGGTCCGTCGGCCAGTACGATGTGCGCAGACAGGCCGTTCGCTCGGCGGCACTTCAAAAGCCTTGTCGCGGTTGACACGGATTCGGCGGAAATGGCACGGATTTTTGGTATTGCAGCTGCTGACTGCCGATCATTCGACATGCATCGTCAACAGCTCACGCAGAGGACTGCCAGAGAACCGCAGAGAACGCAGAGGCGCGTGGGTGGAGAGTTCAAGCGTGCCTCAGACCGCCGTTGATCCGTGTTGTTTCCGCGGCATCCGTGTCATCCGCGTCGAGGCCGTTTGCTGCAGGAGACTGCTGTTCTCTGCGCTCTCTGCAGTTCTCTGGCAGTCCTCTGCGTGAGCTGTTGACGGTCCGTCGGCCAGTACGGTGTGCGCAGGCAGGCCGCCGACGGCCGCACTCCAAAAGTCTCGTCGCGGATGACACGGATTCGGCGGAAACGGCACGGATTCGCATTGCGGAATGCCTGAAGATTGCAGCAGGAAGGTGCCGTGAGTTGTACCCGTTGCGGGATGAGCCGCTACTTGGGCGAGTATTGTACCGGCATTCCTAGAGTTAACTGCATGGACAGCAACACTTTCCCAAACGTAGATTAAGGAACTCCTACCGAAACATGGGGTTTGTCACCTGCCGGCTCCGGTCCCGCAGGTGAACACCCGGAGCCCGTCCTCCAATCAGGTGCGCGACCCATGATCCTCGATCCCACTGGCACGGCCCCCACGCGGGTGCTCGGTCACTCCGCGCGCAACTCGGCTCTCACGCTGCTGGCGGCGTTGACCGTGGCCAGCTTCACGGCCCTCGCCATGTTCCGCGCCACCCCGGTGCGTCTGCAGGCCACCACACGGGTCGTGGAGCATCAACTGCCCGATGGTGTCACCCTGCGGCTCGAGCCCGGCAGCTCCGCGCAGATCGTGCGCGACTTTTCGCTGTGGTGGGGCAGCGAGGCCAAGCCTCGCCTCATCACTGTGCACCGCGGCCGAGGCGTGATTGCGTCCGCCGAGGGCGCGCGCCCGTTCGTGGTCGAAACACGCGACGCGCAGGTGCATCTCGACGGCTCTACCGTGCAAATCGACGCCACGGAAGTCGGACGCACGACGCTGCGAGTGGAAAAGGGCCGCGCGCTGGTGAACGCCAAGCAGGTGGGCAGCGGCGCCATGCAGAACTTCGATTCGCTGCAGGGGCAGAAGGCCACCATCATGGCGGGTGAGGGCGATCAGATCATTGCTACAGGTGGAGAACTCGAGACGGTAAGCTCAACGTCGTCGCTTTGAGTCCAGCGTAGACACAAGCAAAAACGCGGCGGCCACAGCATGTGGTCGCCGCGTTGTCTTTGCAGGCTATCGGTGCCTCGGACTCAGCCAGCCACCGCCTCGATGAAGCGCGTGGACATCAGGGCATCGAGCGAGCGCCCATGCGGGTCCTGTCGCGCGCGAATGGCGTTGACCATCTCCAGCGCCGACTGTGCAACGGGCGGCAGTGCCGCGTCGCTCTGACGGAGCGGCGTGACACGCTGGCCCCATCGCACCAGCAGCGCGCCGTAGGTCAGGCCACCACCAAACCCCGGCATGAGCAACAGGCTGCCAGGCTTCACGCGCCCCTCGGCCAGCGCATCCGACAACGCAACCGGGACCGTGGCGGCGCTCATGTTGCCGTAGCGCTGCACGGTGAGCATGACGCGCTCCATGGGCACGCCGGCGTACTTGGCCACGGACTCGATGATGCGCAGGTTGGCCTGGTGCGGCACCACCAGATCGATGTCGTCGGCCGTAACCCCGGCTTCGTTCATCACGCGGGCGCAGGCTTCGCTCATGCCGTGCACCGCGCGCTTGAAGATGGCCTGGCCATCAAAGTCCCACAGTGTGTCGCCGTAGTGCAGGTCGCCCTGCACATAGCTGCAGCCCATGCCACGCACACGAAGTGTCTGGCGGGCTTCAGCGTCGCAGCCCAGCACCGTGCCAACCACGCCGCCGGGTTCGTCGCTCGCCTGCAGCACCACCGCCGCGGCGCCGTCACCAAAGAGCACCGCCACGTTGCGGTTGCTCCAGTCCATGAACGGGCTGATGTACTCCACCCCAATCACCAGGGCATTCTGCACCATGCCGCTCTGGATCATGGCCGTGGCGCTGGCCAGTCCGTAGAGAAAGCTCGTGCAGGCCGTGTTCACATCCATGGCGGCGGCCCGGGTGGCCTTGAGGGCGATCTGCACGCCCGACGCCGAGTTGGGCACCTGCTCATCGGGCGAACAACTGCCATAGACGATGAGCTCGAGTTCGGCGGGGTCGAGATCGGCGCAGGCCAGGGCGCGGCGGCTCGCCAGCGTAGCCATTTCGATGGCTGACACGTGGGAAATGCGGCGTTCCTTCATGCCGGTGCGCTGCACGATCCACTCATCCGATGTCTCGAGGAAGGTGGAGAGGTCCTGGTTGGTGAGCACGGCCGGTGGCAGGCCGTCACCCCAGCCGGTGATATGCGCGTAGCGAGTCACGGGACGGGAGGGGAAGGGGAGGGACGTCGAGGGACGAGCCGTCAATGCGGCGACGGTTCACATCACCCGGATTCCCTACACTACGGATGGGTTCGAACAGCGACAAGGCGTAGCAAGTGGTCAGATTCGATACACTGCTCCAGAATTCACCGCGGGCGGTCGACTTTCCCCCAATGCGACTCCGGTTCCTCGGGGACCGCGTCACTTTCGGATCTCCATGCTCTTCCCCGCTGCGTTACCACGCGATTCGCCCCTGGCGCTGTTGGCGCCGACCCACGACCACGGGTTCTCCGCGGTCGAGGTGGGGGAGATCATGGACGGCATTTATGCGCGCGGCGACCGACTCATGCTGTGGTTTCTGGCGTCGCACATGGCGCTCGCACTGGCGTTGGCTGCGGTGCACGGGACCTGGCTGGTCACCATCACGGTTGGCGGACTGACCTGCGCGCTCTTTGCGCTGAGTGTCTGGGCCATGCCGCGCACTTTCTTCACGCGTGTGCTCGCCGGCGTGGCGCAGCAGGCTTTTGTAGCCCTGCACATTTTCCAGTTGCACGGGCAGTCGGAGCAACACTTCTGGTACTTCACGGCCTTCACCATGATGATCGTGTACCAGGACTGGCGCTGCATGTGGCCCGGTGCACTACTCATCATTGGGCAACATTCGCTCTTTGCGTGGCTGCACAACGTTGGGTATCCGGTGCACTTCTTTCCGGAAGACCACGTTGGTTTCACCAAGTTGTTCTTCCATTTCGGTATTGCGCTGGTGCACGTGGTGCTTTGCGGTTACTGGGCGCACCTGCTGCGTCTGCAAACGCTGGGTGATGCCTGGCGCAGACGCCAATTGCAGCAGGATCAGCAAATGCTCGAAGCGCAGCTCACACGTCTGCGCGAGTCCGAGTCCAAGCTGCAGGCCAGTGGCGATGCGTTACGCGCAGCGTCCCGCCGTCAACGAGCCATTCTGGACAACAGCGATGATGGCCTGTGGGTGCAGGATCTCGACGGACATATCACGGCCGTGAACGTGGCGTTTGCCCGCATGGTGGGGCGCGACCTTCGCCAGGTCATCGGCACCCATACCCGTGACCTCGTCTGCGAGAGCTTTGGCGAGGCGCTCACCCAGCACGTCCGTGACAGCCTCAAGACCACCACACCGGTCACCCGTGAGTACCGACATGCGGTTCAGGGCGATGAGCGCATTCTCGAGATCACGCTCCGCACCATCCGGGATGACCACGGCCTGGCCACCGGGCTCGCGGGTGCCGTGCGGGACATCACCGAGCGGCGTCGCCTCGAAGCGGAGCGGCTGCAGGATGAGTCCCGACTGCGTGAAGCGCAAAAGCTTGAAAGCCTTGGGCTCCTGGCCGGCGGCATTGCGCACGACTTCAACAATCTGCTGGGTGTCATCCGCGCGAACGCCGAGTTGGCGCGCGAGGAGCTGCAGCATGTGCCGCAAGCGGATGATGTGTCGCAGCCGCTGACCCATATCGAGCAGGCCACGGCGCGCGCGACGGACCTGACTCGGCAGATGCTCGCCTACGCCGGTATGGGCCGGGTAGTCATCACCCGGCTCGATGTATCAGCCATGGTGCGGGATACCGCGAGTCTGCTGCGCGCGGCCATGTCCAAGAAGGTGGTGCTGCAATTCGAACTGAGTGAACAGTTGCCCGAGGTGGAGGGCGACGCCACACAGCTGCGGCAGGTTGTCATGAACCTCATCAGCAATGCGGCCGACGCCATTGGCGAGGCGGAGGGCGCGGTGCTCTTGCGCACGTTCCATCGCGACATCACCCAGGGTGAGGTGCGTTCGCACCACGGGCTCGACCCACTGCCCAACGGTCACTACGTGGTGGTGGAAGTGCGCGACAGCGGCATTGGCATGACTGCCGAGACACTCAGTCGCATTTTCGATCCCTTCTTCACCACCAAGTTTGTAGGTCGCGGGCTCGGTCTGGCGGCCGTGCTTGGCATTCTGCGCGCTCACGGCGGCGGTGTGGACATTGCATCCACCCCAGGCAGTGGCACGCGCTTTCGGGTGTTCCTGCCGGTTGCAGGGAATGCTGCGACGCCCGCCCCGGCCGAATCGGTCGTTGCCAGTGAGGAGCAGGTCGGCACGACGAGGGCGGAGCATGCGGCGGCTGCCACGCGCCTGTCCGGTCGGGTACTGGTGGTCGACGATGAGGCCATGCTGCGCACACTCGCGGTGCGGGTACTGTCGCGCGCCGGGCTCGAGGTGTTGCACGCCGAAGATGGCGCGGAGGCTCTGGCACATCTTCGCATGACGCCCGAGGTGGAGCGGCAAGGGCGGGACACGCCACCGGCCCATGTGGACCTTGTCCTGCTGGACATGCTGATGCCGCGCCTCAATGGTGAGGAAACGCTGCGCGTGATTCGCGCGCATCACCCCACCTTGCCGGTCATTCTCACGAGTGGGTTCAGCGAAGCCGTCGGTGCCAGCCGGCTGCTCGACGATCCCCACGTCTGCTTCATTCAGAAGCCCTACGGCGCGCAGGAACTGCTCAAACTGGTGGCGCAGTTCCTGCCCGCCGGCGAACTCAGTACCAGAGCCTGAGTCCCATTACCAGGCGCGTCTCACCGACTTCGCCACCGCCGCTTCGCACGAGACGGGCGCTGCGTCCATAAGCGCGCTCCCACACGATGCCCGCATAGGGCGCGAACTCTCGCCGGATCTCGTACCGCGCCCGCAGGCCGAACGCGCTTTCGCTGAGTCCTCTCCCCACACCAAACTCGGTGTCATCCTGCAGCGCTGCCGATGACTCCAGTCGCGGCTGCAGCACCAGGCGCTGGGTCACGAACAGGTCGTAGGACGCCGTGAGGTTGAGCGAGACACGGCCACGGCTGGTAACAAACAGCGAGGGCTCGACTTCGAACCAGCCCGGCGCGAGGCCCTGAACGCCAAGCACGGCGCCCGTGCGTGTCACGGTGCGGCGGCCAACGCGGGCAAGGTCGCTGCGTACCCCGATCTGCGCGTCCCACCAGGGCGAGATCATCTGACCGTAGAGCAGCTGCACTTCGCCGTGCGCGCCGCCGCCCACCGTGGGTGCGGCGCCGTCGATCTTGAACCACAGGCGACGACGCGCCCCTCCAGTCCAGCCCACGATGTCGAACAGCACCGGCCGTTCGCTGGCGGCCGCGTCGTGCTCGAGCATCTCTGACAGTACAAACGTCTCGCGGGTCCAGGCCATGTCGTGGGCACCATGCGCGGCGGTGTCGCGCGCAACTGGCGCTCCGCCCTGCGCGCCGAGCGTCGCACCAGGCAACAGCGCCAGGGCAACGCGCACCGCGAGTCGGCGCAGTCGCTCACTGCGCATCGGTCGCTCCGGACTCATGATGCGCGTGATGCGCGTGCGCATCAGCCGGCAGGACACGGAACTCACGGAACATGCCGACTTCCATGTGATACAGCACGTGGCAGTGGAACGCCCATCGACCCACCGCATCGGCCGTCACCAGCAGTGACACCCGCTCCGCCGGCTTCACGTTGATGGTGTGAATGCGCGGGCTGCGATTGCCATGCCCGTTCTCCAGTTCCATCCACAGGCCATGCAGGTGCATGGGATGATTCATCATGGTGTCGTTCACCATGGTGAGTCGAATGCGCTCCCCCTGGCGGAGCGTGATGGGTTCCGCCTCGCTGTACGGCACTCCATTGAGGCCCCAGGTGAAGCGCTCCATGTTGCCAGTGAGGTGGAGCTCGATTTCCCGTTCAGGCTCACGGAACTCAGGCCACGGCGCGGGTGCCTTGAGATCGGTGTAGCACAGCACACGCCGTCCATCGTTGCCAAGTCCCGTGCCGGGTTCAGCCAGTCGGCTCTTGGTGGACATGGGGACCATGGCGTTCTCGGGGCCATGGTTGCGGGGCGCGTGCGGTGTTTCCGGTTCGATGCTGCCAGCGGCGCGCAATGCGGACGCGGAGGCGGCAGCCGGCGCCGCCGTCGGCATGGCATGCCCCGCATGCGGATCAGCGGCGGCGGCTGCCTTGGCCGGTGGCGTGCCGTGACCCATGGCGGCGTGATCAACGGCCGCACTGGAGTCCGCCTTGGCCGGCGGCGCGCCGTGTCCCATCGCAGCATGATCCATGGCACCATGGTCCATGCTGCCATGATCCATGCCCATGTCCACCATGCCAAGAATGGGCCGCTTCCGTCGCGCCGGCAGTTGTGCCGTCATCCCCTCGCGCGGTGCGAGGGTGGCCGCCGTATAGCCGCTGCGATCCATGGTCTCGGCATACAGCGTGTACGCCGTGTCCTCGGGCAGTGTGACGATGACGTCGTAGGTCTCCGCAATGCCGATGCGGAACTCCTCGATGTCCACCGGTTCCACCGGCTGACCACTCACTTCGACGAGTGACATGGTGACGCCAGGAATGCGCACGTCGTAGAACGTGCCGGCCGAGGCGTTGACGAAGCGCAGGCGCACGCGCTCACCCGGCGTGAACTGGCCGTACCACGGCGTCTCGGCAACATGACCGTTGAGCAGGTACGAGTAGGTGGCGCCCGTTACGTCGGCAATGTCCGTGGGATTCATGCGCATGCCGGCCCACATGAACCGTTCGCTCACCGTGGTCTTGAATCCATCACGGGCCACGTCGCGGAAGAAATCCGCCACCGTGCGACGCTGATAGTTGTAGGCGTCCGGCTGCTTCTTGAGGCGCGACAGCACGCGCCGCGGGTTCTCGAAGGTCCAGTCGGAGAGTACGATCATGTGCTGGCGATCGTACGCTGGTGCCGTCGTGTCCGCCGGTTCGATGACAATGGACCCGTAGTGCCCGAGTTGCTCCTGCAGGCCCGAATGGCTGTGAAACCAGTATGTGCCCGACTGCTGAATATCGAAGCGATACTCGAAGGTCTCACCGGGCCGAATGCCCGGGAAACTGAGGCCCGGTACACCGTCCATGTTGGTTGGCAGGATGATGCCATGCCAGTGAATGGAGGTGTCTTCGCGCAACGTGTTGTGCACACGAAGCACCGCCGTTTCGCCTTCGCGGAAGCGCAGTACCGGACCCGGTACCGTGCCGTTGATGGTGACGGTGCGCGCGTTGCGTCCATCGAGGCGCAGCGTGGTCTCGGCGATGGTGAGGTCGTACTCGCGCACGCCGTTGGGCGCCGGCGGCAGGGGGCCAAGGCCCGGCTCGAGCTGCGCAGTCGGTGCGCCGGCATGCAGCGCCCGGGGCAGTACAGCACCGGCGCCAGTCGCCGCGGCGGTGCCGAGAGCGGCGCCCATGAAGCGCCGGCGGGAGACGGGACGTTGGAGGATATGATCAGGCACGGAATGGCTCAGTCAGGGGCCACGGGCAACGGGCGAACACTGCCTTGCGGATCGAGCTTTACACACTGTAAAGTACTCAGGTCCAGAAAAAGTTCACTCCCCGTGCCGGAGCGTTTTCATGCCGCGTCACTTCTCGTCCGCAGTAATGGTTCTGACCATGGCGGTCCTGGCGACTGAATCCGCGGCCGCCCAGGCAGCCGGCCACGCTGGGCACGCGGGCCATGCGCCCTCTGCGGCCACACAAGCCACCCCGGAGGTCGCGGCCGTGACACAGGCCATTCGGGCGCTGTTTGCCGCCGCCGAGCGGGGAGATATGGCGGCACTCGACAGCCTGTACGCCGGCGACAGCCTCATTGTGATGGAAGGCGCGGGTATCAATCGGGGCTGGACGGACTACCGGGATCACCATCTCGCACCCGAGCTCAAGGAGTTTCGCAACTTTCGCTATCGTCCGTTCGAGATCGAGGCGCGGGTGTCGGGGACGATGGCGTGGGCCAATTTCCGCTACGCGCTCATGGCCGACCTGCCCGACCGCAAGGTGGACGCGGTGGGCCGCGGCACCGCCATTCTCGAGCGCCGGGGCAATCGCTGGATTGTCCGACTGACGCACACGGCCAGTAGGGCTCGACGGGCCGGCGATCCGCCCATGCCCTGAGCCGCAACGGTTGCCACGCCAGCACATGCTCGAATAGACTCCGCCATGGCCCCTCGCAAGACATCGGACAGCGCACCCGCGTCGCCGCGTCTGCCTGGAAAGGTTCGCCTTTCGGGACAGGGGCTTGGCGCCGTGCTCGGAGACCTCGAGTCCCGCCTCATGCGCCTGTGCTGGGACGCGCAGCAGCCGCTGACCGCGCGTGAGATTCACGAGCAACTGCGCGCCGAGCATCCCGTGTCACCGCTTACAAGCACGACGGTGCTCAATCGTCTGGTGACCAAGGGATTCCTCTCGCGCACACGAGTGGATGGTTTGCTGCGCTACCAGCCGCAGATCGACGAGTCCGCGTTTGTGGCTCAGGCCTCGCGGCACGCTGTCGAAGGCATCCTGTCACTCGGCACTGCCGCCGTGACGGCGTCCATTGTGGACGTGCTGGCTGAGCGCGATCCGGCCCAGCTTCAGGAACTGGCGCGGCTCATTCAGCGCCGGCTGGGCGAACGCGAGGGTTGAGCAGTATGACCACGGTGCGTCCACCGGTCATTCGCCGCGAAGAGCAGCGCCGACGCGTGTTGCTGTTTGCCATCGTCGCTGCGCTGCTGCTCGGTATTGCACCGGTCATCGGTCATCACGCCATTGGGGCCGTGCCCTGGCTCTCGGCCGAACAGCATCACCTCGCCATGCTCTGCCTGGTGGCGCTGCACCTGCTGCTCGAACCCGTGCATGATGTGGCGCACTGGCTGCTCTACGCAGGCGTCGGTTATGCCGTGGTGGAGCGTGGACGGGTGATGTGGCGCCATGCGCGCATCATGCGTGAACTGCCAGTGGCGCGCGTCAGTGCATTGTCGCCTTTGGGGGTGGCGGCGGCGCGCGCCGGCCTTGCGGTGTCACGGGTACGCGCCGTGAACGGTTTGCCCATGCCCGCGTTCACTGCCGGCTGGCTGAAGCCGCGTGTGGTGGTGGCTGCTGACCTGGCGTCACGTCTGTCGCCGGACGAACTGGCTGCGGTGCTCGCACACGAGGCGGCGCATGTTCGTCGCCGCGATCCGCTGCGACTCTTTGCACTCCGCGCGCTGGCGTCGCTGCTGTTCTGGTTGCCGGTGCTGCGGCGCGTGGCGGCAGATCTCGAGGACGAAGTGGAGATCCTGGCCGATGACGCGGTGCCCGGCGAATTGGCGCTACCTCTGGCTTCTGCGATGCTCAGGCTGGGTGCGGGTGAGCAAGCGCTGGCCGGCACCGTGGGGTTTCAGCGTGCCGACCTGCTGCCGCGGCGTATCCGTCGTCTGGCTGGCGAGGACGTGGCCGCCACCACGCACACGTCGACGCGCTCACTGCTGGGTGCGGTGGCGGCACTGGCCCTTGTGTGGAGCTCCGGTGTGATGGTGTTGCATCCGCTCGCGGAAACGAACCCCATCACCCACACCACCACACATACGCATGCCGGGCAGGACGCAACGCATGACCCGGCCCACTGCGATCATCCGCGTGAGGCGCCGCTGGCCCATCTGTTCTGCCGCAGCGTCTGGCTGGGTGCACCGTCGCCCGAAGACGGCGCCTGCACCCACAGCTGAACCCGCGCGCCTTTACTGCTCCACGGCCGTCTTGAGCTGCGCGAGGCCCTTCTCGAAGTCGGGCCCGACCATCTTCTCCATGCTCACGAAGGTGGTCATGAGCTTGCTGAGGTAGTTGCTCTTGCCCGCCATCGTCCAGCTCACGTCGGTGCCACCGCCATTCGGCGTGAGGACAAAGGTGGTGATGTTGTTGGCTTCCATGGGCTCGAGGAAATCCAACGCAATGACCACTCTGCTGGGTGGGGTGGATTCGGTGATGGTCATGCGTCCCGATCCCACGGCGCTGTTGCCCTTCCACTCATACACGCTGCCCACGCCGGACGGGGGACCGCCGTAGGTGGTGGTCATGTCGGGATCGAGTTTCGCCCATGGCGACCAGGCATCCCAGCGATGGAAGTCGTTGATGTGGGCAAAGACCGAATCCGGCGTCGCATTGATGGTGGTGCGACGCTCCAGTGAGAACTCGTCGGGCTGGAAGGCGGCAATGACGAGAACGGCGGCCAGCAGGATGGCAACGCCGAGCAGGATCTTTTTGAGCATGGGGGCTCCAGCGCGGTTGGTGGGAACTGGGGTGGGGAAAATGTAGTGCACGGATGCTGCGCTGCGAGTATCCGACTGCCAGATTCGAGCATGTCGCTGTCGAGCAGCCATTCGTCCCACCCTCTGAAGTGGAAAGCCATGCCTCGTCGCGGTCTCCTCTGTCGGGTCGCTCTGGTCCTGTCGGGATTGCTGCAACCGCTTTCGTCGGCGTCTTCGCAAGCCGCGGCCTACCTCCGCGCTGCGCCCTACCTCGACACTACGCGCAGCGTCGATGCGCGGGTGCAGGACCTGCTGGCGCGCATGGGACCGCTGGAGAAATTCCATCAGCTGTACATGACCCCGGGCAATCTGGATAACTCTGCGCATGACTACACCGCAGGAAGCTTTGGTCTGCAGGTGAGTGTGCGCCCTGGGGTACCGGCGCAGCAGGCGGCCCGTGCGCACGCGGCGCATCTCGACAGCATGCAGCAGTGGTTCCGCACCCGCACGCGACTGGGCATTCCGGCGCTGTTCTTTGATGAGGCGCTGCATGGGCTCATGCGCGAAGGGGCCACGGCCTTTCCGCAGGCCATTGGTCTCGCGGCCACTTTCGACACGGCGCTCGTGGCGCGTGTGCACGAAGCGGCAGCCCGCGAAACGCGGAGTCGCGGCATTCGCATGGTGCTGTCGCCGGTGGTCAACATTGCCACCGACGTGCGCTGGGGCCGCACCGAGGAAACGTTTGGTGAAGACCCCTGGCTGGTGTCAGCCATGGGCCGCGCACATGTCCGGGCCTTCGAGCAGGCCGGCATCGTGGCGACGCCCAAGCACTTCGTGGCCAACGTGGGAGCCGGCGGACGTGACAGCTATCCGATTGACGTGAGCACACGCGAGCTCACCGAACGCCACTTCCCGCCGTTTCTCTCGGTCATTCGTGACGCCGGTGCGCGCAGCATCATGACGGCGTATAACAGTGTCGATGGCGATCCGGCCACACAGAGTCGCTTTCTTCTCACGACCGTGCTGCGGGATCAGTGGAAATTCCCGGGTTTCGTCATTTCTGACGCGGCGGCCACGGGCGGCGCGGTGGTGTTGCACCGCACCGAGCGCAATACGCCGGAAGCAGCAGTGCACGCGTGGACGTCCGGTCTTGATGTGGTGTTTCAGAGCACCTACGAGCAAATGCGGCCGTACTGGCGCGCCATCGAGCAGGGCATGCTGCCGTATTCGGTCATCGACAGCGCCGTGGCCCGCGTGCTGCGAGTGAAGTTTGCTCTGGGCCTGTTTGACGACACGCGTATTGTGCCGGACAGCGCAGCCTACTGGAACGGACATGCGACGCACCGGGCACTGGCGCGTGAGGCGGCGGCGGCGTCCATCGTGCTGCTGCACAACACACCGCGCCGCGTAGGTGGCCGCGAGCAAGAACGTGCACGTGCAACTGGTCCGTCCACACCGGTCCTGCCTCTCGCCGCCGGCCTGCGTCGTGTGGCGCTCATTGGCCCTGATGCCGATTCCGTGCGACTTGGTGGATACAGTGGACCCGGCGTTGCGCCGGTCAGTCTGCGGGCGGCGCTCGCGGCGCGCCGCGGCATTGCGCTGCGGTATGCGCGCGGACCAGGACGTGACGTGCGAGGTCTCACCGTGGTGCCGGCATCGGCTCTCTCGCATGGCGGCGCCCCCGGTCTGTCGGCGCAGTACTGGGACAACCCTGATCTTGCCGGCTCGCCAACCCTCTCGCGCGTGGATGAAACGCTCGACTTCACGTGGACGCTGTCGTCACCAGGCGCAGGCTTGCCCTACGACCACTACAGCGCTCGATGGTCGGGTATCCTCACGGTGCCCAAAGGTGGCACACGCGCGCTCGCCATCGAGGGAGCGGACGGCGTGCGGATCTGGGTGGATGATATGCTGGTGCTGGATCGCTGGGCCAAGCGCAGCGCCGGCGTGTGGCGGGCGCCGGTTTCGCTGGCCGCGGGCGCGCACACGCTCCGGGTGGAGTTTCACGAACGGCGCGGCAACGTAAAGCTCAAGTTGCTTTGGGACGTGGGCACACCCCAGCCGGTGGAGCGGGAGATTGCCGAGGCCGTGGCGGCTGCGCGCGCCAGCGAGGTGGCGGTGGTGGTGGCCGGCATCGAGGAAGGCGAGTTCCGTGATCGCTCGGTGTTGGCACTGCCGGGCGCACAGGAGCGACTCATTGCGGCGGTGGCCGCGACGGGTGTGCCCACAGTCGTGGTGATCGTGGGGGGAAGCGCCGTCACCATGCCCTGGCTCGATCGGGTGGACGCTGTACTCATGGCCTGGTATCCCGGTGAAGAGGGTGGCAACGCGCTGGCCGACGTACTGTTCGGCGACGTGAACCCCTCGGGTCGTTTGCCCATTTCGTTTCCGCAGCGCGAGGGGCAGTTGCCGCTGACCTATGACCACAAACCCACCGGGCGTGGTGACGACTACCTCGACGGCAGTGGCGCACCGCTGTTTCCGTTTGGGCATGGGTTGTCGTACACCACGTTCTCGATGGATTCCCTGAGCATCCTCTCGGCCAGCTCCTTTGGTGCTCCAGCCAACGCACCACCGCCTATTCAGATTCGTGTGCGTGTCACCAACACAGGTGCGCGCGCCGGAAACGAGGTCGTGCAGCTGTACGTGCGCGCTCAGCGCGCGCCCATCGCGCAGCCCGTCATATCCCTCAGGAGTGTCTCGCGGGTCTTTCTGCAGCCCGGAGAATCGCGCTGGGTGGAGTTCAGAATGTACGAGCGCGATTTCACCTTCCTTAACCGCGACCTGCAATGGGCAGAATCCTTCGATTCGAGTCAACTCATGATCGGCGCGTCGTCGGTGGACATTCGACTCTGGAGGAGTCGGTGAACCTACCACCAGTCGAGCGGGCGGACAACATGACCAGTCGCCGAGAGTTCCTGCAACAGTCGGTGGCGATGGCCCTCATGCCCGCGTTGCGCTCGGGTTTGTACCATGAACCAAGCGGGTACGCGCAACCCGCAAGTCGCCCCCGCCCCACGCGCGCACAACTCGACTGGCAGCGCGACGAACTCGCGCTGTTCTGTCACTTCGGTGTCAACACCTTCACCAATCGTGAGTGGGGTGACGGACGCGAAGATCCGTCCATCTTCAATCCCTCGGCCCTCGACTGCCGCGAGTGGACACGCGCGGCCAAAGCCTGCGGTGCCAAGGCGCTCATTCTCACGGCCAAGCATCACGACGGCTTCTGTCTCTGGCCCACCGCCACCACCACGCACTCGGTGGCATCGAGTCCCTTTCGCAACGGTCAGGGTGATCTGGTACGGGAGTTTGTCGACGCCTGTCGCGCTGATGGCCTGCGCCCCGGCCTCTATCTCTCGCCCTGGGACCGTAATCACCCGGCCTATGGTGATTCGCCGCGCTACAACGACGTGTATCGTGCGCAGCTCACCGAGTTGCTCACCCGCTACGGCAATATTCACGAGGTGTGGTTCGATGGCGCCAACGGCGAGGGGCCCAATGGCAAGCGCCAACAGTACGACTGGCCGGCCACCTGGTCGCTGGTGCGCCGTCTGCAGCCCAACGCGGTCATGTTCTCCGACGCCGGGCCCGATGTGCGCTGGATTGGCAATGAGCGTGGTGTGGCCGGCGAGACCAACTGGAGTACGGTGCGTCCCGAGATCGTGCCGGTTCCCGGGCTCGAGGGGGCGGAGGTCATGCGTTCGCTGCAGCAGGGTGACCGCGACGGCACCGTGTGGCGTCCCGGCGAAACCGATGTGAGCATACGTCCCGGTTGGTTCTGGCATCCCGCCGAAGACACGAAGGTACGCTCGGCGGACAATCTCAAGCAGCTCTGGTTCACCAGCGTGGGGCGCAACAGCAAGCTGTTGCTCAACGTGCCACCAACTTCGTCGGGGCGTTTTCATGTGACCGATGTGGCCAACCTGCGCCTGATGCGCGAGCGGCTGGATGCCCGCTTTGCAGATCCGGTTACACGTAGCGCGCGGGGCCGCTGGGCGGTGCAGAGTGACACGGCGGCCACGCTCACCCTGAGCCTGCCGCGCCCGGTGGAGATCGGCGCGGTGGATTTGCGGGAGGACATATCCGCGGGGCAGCGGGTGGCGGCCTTTGTGCTCGAGGGACAAACGGCAGCGGGCTGGCAGACGCTCGTGGCCGGCACGACCATCGGCTACCGACGAGCGGAGCCGCTGGCGCCCGTTACCGTGACGGCCCTTCGCCTTCGCATCACGGATGCTGTCGAGCGGCCACGACAGGTGGCGGTGGCGGCCTTTGCGCCGGTGTAGCGCCTGGCTACCCTGACGGAGGCAACGGGCCGCACTATATTTCATGAAGTGCACACCACGGTGCTCACGGCCCCGTCCGACGCGGGAGCGGCCGCTCCAATTCCCCCGCCCATCCGGACATGTTGGAAAAAATCGGTTGGTTGGGTGTCGGCCTCTCGCTCGGCTTTCTCATCTGGTCGGTGGTGCTTTTTCTGCGCACGCGCCGCCTGGGTGACGTGCCCCCCGCGTATCAACCCGGCGCCATTTCCAACAGCCTGGCGCTCTGCCTGATCTTCTTTGGACTTGCGGTGGATTTGCCGCCGCGCTGGTCAGTGGTGCAGGTGGGCACCGCGTTCATTCTTGCGGTGGTGAGTGTGCTGCCCACGCTGCGCAACATGCGGCGGCGAACCGCGACCTTGGCGTAAGCATTCAGGATCCGCACGGCAGTACGGCAGGAAATACCAACGGGCCGCTCATCGTCGTGATGAGCGGCCCGTTGTGTGTTCGCCTGTCTCGGTCAATCGACGGATATCGTTAACAGCTCACGCAGAGAACAGCAGGAGGACCGCAGAGGACGCAGAGGTTGATCTACAACGATTTGAGGAGGATGACCTTGCCCCGGATTAGTGGACACCGGGGCACCGTCCAGGATGCGTACTTTACATCCGTGCTATTCCCGCCTTATCCGCGAAATCCGCGACAAAGTAGTTTGGCCCAGACTGCTCCTCTTTGCGTCCTCTGCGGTCCTCCTGCAGTTCTCTGCGTGAGCTGTTAACAAATTCTCAGCCGACATGATGCCGATCGTCGAGTCGCGTCATGGCGGCCGAGAATCCGGGAAGAGTTGCAGATATGGCGGTTGGAGACAGCGCGACCGGAAGTCAGCGCGGCGCCAGACGCCGCCGACGTGCGGCGAGAGTGAGACCAGCCATTCCGATCAGCGCCAACGACACGCTCGCCGGTTCCGGTACCGTGCGCACGACGATCTCGAACTGCAGTTGCGGCGCACTGAAATCGGTGCCGCTCTGCCACGCGGCCGCGCAGGTCGCGAGGAAGCAGTCCATGTCATCCCCGCTGTCGAGAAAGACCGATGTCCCCCCCAGCCCGGATTCGTCGGACAGCCCCACAGCCGCCACGGCAAAGTCCGGGTTCTCCGGAAAGAGTCCTGAGGCCGAAAGGAAGGCCACGTAACTGCTGCCTGAGGTCAGCATCAACGAACCGGGTGCAAACGTGAACTGCTGCGGGTTGCTGGTTGGGCCCGACGTGATGTCGCTGCTGTAGAGCACCGGGCCGACTGACGCGCTCCCGTTCCATGCCATGATGTAGGCACGAAAGCGCAGCTGGTCCGCATCGACCGTGTTGGCGTCAGGGGATGGGGCTTCGTTGCCCAGCCAGAAGCTGAACGCACTCAGTTGGCCATCGACTGCAGCGGTGAACGTCTGCCCGACTGTGGCATATAGCGGCACGCCGAAGCCATACAGCGGGACGCCGTTTCCGACCTGACTGAAGACCTGAGCCGAAGCGTCGGTTGGTGCGATAAACGGGACCACCGCCGCCAGCGCGAAGCCCGCCAGCAGTGAACGCATACGTGATGCGAAGAAGGAAGTCATGGTGAGGATCAGTTGACGGTGACGGAATACGAAGCCGTGCCCACGCCGCCGTCACGGTCCGTGACGGTGACGGTGATGACATAGGTGCCTGGTGCTGCGTAGGTCTTGCTGCGATTGAGCGGAGTCGCGGGCTGCACCAGCGTGGAGAACTGGGAGAGGGCCGAGCCATCGCCCCAGTTGATGCGCACCGTGTATGGGGCGTCGCGTGTGCCGGCGTCGCTGAAGCGCACGCCGAACAGTGCGCTCTGGCCGGCAGTCCAGGTGGCCGGTGGTACCGGCGTCACCACGGGCGCGCTGTTGGCAATACTTGCCACCGCCGTGCTGGTGTGCGAGGCGCCAAACTGATCACTCACGGTGAGGGACACGCTGTATGTGCCGTTCTGCACAAACACCTTGGACGGTGAGGCCGCCGTGGAGGTGGTGCCGTCACCGAACTGCCAGAGGTAGCTGAGGGTGGCGCCCGCATCCGGATCGAAGCTGCCGGACGACGAGAAGCTCAGCATCTCGCCTTCGACGCCAGCCCACGGACCGTTCAGCACCGCCGTCGGAAAGCGATTGCCGCGTTCGAGCTGCGTCTCGATTTCATCAGGGAGCAGCGAGAGCAGGTCGTAGCCGCTGAGGGTCTCCACCGCATCCACCGTGGTGGCATACTGCTCCCAGCCACCGGTCACGTCGGGATCGTTGCGCATGATGACGGCGTACACCTGCGCCGTGTTGCGAGTGGTCACGTCGGCCAGACCCTGATCGCGCGGCAGTACCACCACAACCTTCCACACATGCGAGGGGATGGTGATCTTGCCCTCGTTCTTCACCGTGCCCTTGCTGCCCGTGGCGCCGGTCACGATGTACACTTCGCGATTGTTCAGGCGGGCGAGGTCGCCGACGAAGTTCTCGAACAACGCCCAGGGCCCCTGATTCACCGCCGCGGCCTGCGGAATGATGTTGGTGAACAGGAAGCTGCGCGCGTTGTCGAGTGAACCGCTGGTGCGATCGAAGGAGCGCGCCAGATGGCCGCGGTCGATGGCGTAGCCTGCGCTATCTCCGGCGTCGGTATAGTCGGCCGTGGTGTAGCGCGGGAAATTCGCCGGCAGCTCGGGGTCGAAGGTGAAACAGTCGCAGCGATCGGCGCTACCAAAGTGCGTGGCCTCGAGGTTGTAGCTCACCCAGTTGGGAATTCCGCGCTGCGGGTTCCACGAGCTGGTGAACTCGGTGCGGCGCAGGATGTAGTCGTCACCCGGGGTCGCATCCACCGGATCACCGAACGCGGTGTTGCCGGCGTAGACGGCGTTTGCACCAGCCGTGGCCACCGTGGTGGCGAGGGTCAGGGTACGCGAGGCGCCAAGCGCTTCGGCGCGCACGGTGACGGTACCGGCCTGCAGCGCCGTGAGGACGCCGCGCTCGTCGATGGTGGCCGCGCCAAGTGGCGTCACGCTCCACGTGACAGGGGTGTTCACGACCGCATTGCTGGCGTCCCGCACGGTGGCGAACAATTGGTCCTGGTAGCCAACCGGAAGGGCTGGATCGCCATTGTCACGCCCAAAGACGGAAATGCTGTACGCGCCGCCCGGCGCGGCATCGGTGGCGCAACTCCCGAACGCCGAGGTGGCCGAACGCCACGCACTGCCGTCCACATTGCGCTGCAGCGACAAGCCAATGGGCGCGCCATCCTGCGCTACCCCGATGTTGGTGGACGTCAGACCGGCCGCCGGACCGTTGCTGGCGGTGAACACGCCCTCGTAGGAGATGAACTCCACCACTGCGCCCGCCGCGTTCACCAGCGCGAGACCATCGGGTTCACTGTTGGTGCCCGCGCCGCCGTTCTGAATGCCGCTGACGGCTTCCACGATCACACCGCGTGCACCACAGGTGGCGGGGATGACTCCCGTCAGCGCGCGGGTGAGATACGAGCTGCCGCCATTGCCGTTGTAGAACACCAGGCTCCAGCCACTGAGGTTGGTGCCGGCGGGTCCTTCCACTTCCACCCGTTCGTCCACATCACTGCCGACGTTGTCATAGTGCAGCTCCGTAATACGGACCGCGCCGCCACTTGGTGGTGGCGGCGTGACCACGGTGATGATCGCGCTGGCCGATGCGCCACTTGCTGCGGTGGCGGTGATGCTGGTCGTGCCCTCAACAATGGCCGTGACCGTGCCGTTGACCGACACGCTGGCAACGGCCGCATTGCTTGCGCTCCACGTCAACGCAGCGCCGGCAATCACGGCATTGGCCGCGTCCCGCGCGGTGGCCGTAAGCGACAGCGTGGCGCCCGGCGCGAGCTCGGCGTTGGCGGGCGTGAGCTCGACCGTCGCCACCACGGCTGGAGGCGGTACTTCGCCGGCATCATTGCAGCTGCCAAAGGTGTTGGCCTTCGGTGCCTCCCAGGGGCCGGCCGCCGTACGCTGCAGCGAATGCCCAATGGGTGTGGTACCAATCTCGGACTGCCCGACATCCACGGAGGTGAGGCCGGCCGCCACGGCGGCGCCAGCGGCCACAGTGAAGCTGCCCTCGTACGACAGCAACTCCACGACGGTGCCCTGCGCATTCACCAGCGCGAAGCCGTCGTTGCCACCGTTCTGCAGACCGTCGGTGGCGTACGAGAGCACGACCACACCACGGTCACCGCAGGTTGCAGGAATGATCGTACCGCTCGGGAACGGGACAGCGGTGATGGCCGAGTTGGCCGCAAGGCCACCAAGGTAGATCGTCGCTGCGGAAGGTGTCGACCCGTTGAAGCGCACGATGCTCCAACCGGTCAGGTCAGTGCCCGCCGGGCCGCTGATTTCGATAGCCTCGCCGACATCGCCGCCGGCGTTGTCGTAGTGGAACTCGCTGATGCGCACCGTGGGGCCCGCGGCACCATTGAAGCGCGCTGCGCTTGCAAGAACGGGGGCGACGGGTGTGCGATCGGCACACGCGGCCAGGGTGACGCCGACGCTGCACAACACCAGCGCAGCGGCGCGCCGAAGTGAGGCGGACATGGACCAAGGGGCAAGAGGAGACGGGTGGGATTGCGAGCCTGCAAGCTCGTATACGCGCCCGACCGGCGCACGGTCATTCGGCCCGTGCGCGGTCACGATCGGGCAACGCCCCGGTGACTGTGACAGCAGGACCATGAACGTCGACGCCCCCGGTCGCGCATGGCAACCGGGGGCGTGACCGCCGTCACGTGCGGCGTACTGCGATCAGGCGTGCGGTGCAGCGCTCAGGTTGCGCCGACGACTGCGGCGCCAGAGCAACATCGCGCCGGGTACAAGCAACACTGCCGACAACGGCTCAGGTACCTTCGTGGCCCCTTCAGCCAACACCAGATTGTTGACGGTGGCGAAGTGGAAGTCGATGGAGGACGAGATAACGACCGGTGAAAGGAACAGCGAGGCCACCTGGTCATCGAAGACCACACCGAAGAAGCCGTCCGGCGAAGTGGTGATGAGGGTTGTGGTGTACTCGGCGCCGTGAACGTTCTTTGCCCGAACGAAGATGGGCAGGCTCACCGGTGTACCGTTGAAGTCCGTCGCGAAGAAGAAGCCTCCAATCCCGCGGATGGAACTGTCAAACCCACTGAAGGTGATGCCCGATCCGGCCGTTTCCTCGGACAGCCACCAATCGCCCGGGTTGTCGGTGGACTCGACAGGAAAGAACTGGTCGAGCGGTGCGGCCGCTGCCGCCACCTGATATCCATAACCACCAGCCGCACGCGACAGCGGACCACCGATCTGCTCGTTCAGATCGTCGAAGCTGTCCACGCCATAGGGCCCAACGGCACCGAGAAAGCTGGCGAAGTCGGTGAAGGTGGATTGTGCGGCCAGCGGAGCGGCGGGGATGGCCGTCGCGGCCAGAACGACAGTCGCAGCCGAGAGGGCGCGACGGAGTGACTGCCACATCAAAGCACCCCGAAGTGAAGAGAAGGTGGTCAAAGGAAGATGCCTCAGAACGGGGAGCAGGTGATGCTGCCCTGCCGGAGTGCAAAGCCGGACAACTGGTTGTCGTCGGCCCACAGTGCAGGACGCGTGCCATTCACGCAAGCCGATAGCGGCGCGAACGTGAAGCCTTCGTTGTTGGTGTTGGGCAAGCCCGTCGGACGCTCGAAACGCTCGCGCACGACGAACTGGCCACGTGTGACCGAACCATCCTGCGTGTCGATGCGATGCACGGCGCTGCGACCCTGACAGGTGCGTCGCAGATCACCCACAGCTGCCCGAGTTCCGCATCAAAGGTCAGGTCCATGGCCCCCGGGTATCCGCCCGCAAACGACGCCACGCGGGTGAAGCTGCCGTTCACATGATCGAGCGCGAAGGCATGCACCATGCCGGTGCCTTCCACGGCCACGAGGAAGAGACCCCCCTGATGATTGGGGTAGTCGGCCGGCGAGTACGCGCGACCCTTGCTCTCGTCCAGGAAACCACGCGCGGTGAGATACGCATCGGGTACGAAGGTGATGCCTTCGAGACCAAGATTTGCGCCAACGGCCGGCAGTGCCGCTGTCAGATTCCACTCGTGTGTCGCTACGAGGGTCGCGCCGTTTTCCACCGCCACATCATAGCGCAGGATGCTCAGGCGACTCACGCTGCTCGCGTTGTTGTTGCGCTCGGCCGACACATAAATGGCCGTACCGCGTGCCACCACGCCTTCCGCGTCCACATCACCCGTGCCATCGGGATAGCGCAGCGCCTTGCCGTTGCTCCACAGGCGCGATGCCCGCGGTGTCCAGATGCCGTTCACGTTGGTGAGACGGTACAGCGTGCCCGGTCCGTTCTTGACCGCCCACACCACACCGGTCGGAACACCCGCCACACTCTGGAAGGACAGGCCGCTCATGTTGCTGCCGAACGTATTGGCCGCGTCCACGGTGCTGACCGTGGCGCTGCCGGGCCAGGCGAGAAACGAGAGTGGTGTGCCGCAGACGTTGGCCGTGCCGCGTGTGGACACCGTGGTGGAAGCGAAGGCGCCCGTGCCATCCGGGCAGCGACCATAGGTGAGCGCTGCATGGGTAGGCCACGCGTAGCTGTCTACCAGCGTGACGCCCCCCGGTGCAAAGAGGCGGGCCTCGTCGCCGCCCCCGAGCCCGAAGCCAAACTGGCTCTCCAGCAGCACCAGATAGCCGTTGGCGGGAATCACCGTGCCGCCGGGCAGCGTGTAGCCGCGCGTATTGTCATTGTCACGGAACACATAGCCGGAGAGATCGACGGGCTGCGCCGAGGTGTTGAAGAGCTCCACCCAATCCCCGACGACGTCTCCGTTGCTCTCCACCTCATTGATCTTCACGGCGGCAGTGGGCGCACCACAGTTGTTCGTGCTGCCGCGGGTACTGGCCTGCGTGGTGACGAAGGTGCCGGTGCCATCGGGGCAGCGGCCGTAGGTCGTGGCCGCGTGCACCGACCAGGTGTAGCTGTCGGCCAGCGTCACCCCGTCAGGGCGAAACAGCCGCACCGCATCGGAGCCGCCGAGACCAAAGCCGAAGGTGCTCTCGAGAAACACCAGATGTCCCTGCGCGGGAATGAATGTGCCCGCAGGAATGACATAGCGCTGCGCGTCGTTGTTGTCGCTGAGTACGAAGCCGCCAACATCAGCCGGTGCGAGAGACGGATTGTACAGTTCAATCCAGTCGCCCGCGTCATCGCCGCTGGATTCGACTTCGTTGATGACCACGCGCACGCTGCAGTCGTTGGCGGCGCCCTTGGTGGACAGCGTGGACGTGGCCCAATTGGACGAGCCATCCGGGCAACGCGCGTAGGTCGTGGCCGCGTGGGTCGGCCAGCTGTACTGGTCGATAATCGTCACGCCGTCTGGCGCGAAGAGCCGCGCCTGATCGGCGGCCCCCAGTCCGAACGCAAACTGGTTGCCTTCGTCGAGCACGAGAAAACCACCCGCCGGAATGACGGAACCGGCCGGCAGCCGGTCCGTGCGGGCATTGTTGTCATCGCGGATGTAGAAGCCGCTCAGGTCCACCGCCTCGGAACCGGCGTTGTACAGCTCAATCCAGTCGCCTGGCGTGCCCTGATTGGATTCGACTTCGTTGATGAAGATGGTACCGACGAGTGCGCTGGGGGCGACCACGTCGCGGGCCGCACGCAAATTGTCAGGTGCGGACAGGGGAGCGTCCGGCGCGCAACTGGCCAGTGCGGCAAGCGCCACCAGCATTGCGGCGCGGAGAGTAAATGGGCGGGACAAGATGTCACCTTGAGAGTAGGGGGAGCGCGAAGGATCGGTCGCTCCGGTCACACCCTGCCCATGTCCAGGTCGCGATGGCGTCACGGCGCCAAGCTTCGGTTCACGCGCTACATTCCCGTCAACCACGGGTGGCCCGCGCCGGGCTGCCCGTCGTCACCCACACCCCACCAGTGACATGTTCAAGAAATTCGCCGCCGAGGCCCTCGGGCTCAGCGACATCGGCATCATCGTGCAGCCGAAGGATTTCGACAAGGTCGATGCCGACGACTACCTGTTCCACGAAGATCAGGAGCGCATCTATTTCCTGATCAAGTCGAAGAAGGACGAGTACTGCTTCACCAACCTCGCCCTCATTCATGTGGACGGCGAAAGTGCCATCTCGAGCAAGCGCGCCATTCGCCGCTACGACTATGCCTACTACGCCATTGGCAATGTCGGTATCGAAACGGCCGGCACGATCGATCTGGACGTGGAGCTCAAGTTCAGCATCGGCGACAAGCTGTTCAGCATCGATGTGCGCAAGGACTATCTCGAGGCCCTGAAGGACATCTACAAGGCGCTGCACACCATCGGCAAGCTGCAGCGTCAGGACGAGATCGCGCGCAACAACGCCATGTCGGCGGCCTCGGTGGTGGGCTCCATGCTCAAGCTCAACAGCCCGGCGGCGCCCGGCGCCGTGGTGGAGCACTACCAGTCCATGCTGGCGGCTCTCAATACGGCGGTGCTCGAGCAGCACCTGCGCAAGGACTTCAGCGGCGTCTTCGAGAAGTACATTCACGCCTGACTCGGGAGGCCGCGCAACCTCGGCGGGTCCTGCGGTGTCTCAGTGGAGCGGTGGGGCGTTTCGTCCCACCGTTTCACTGGTGACCGGATGGCTGGGACGATGTGTCCCTTTGCATGATGATCCGGTTAACAGTGGATGAAAAGTCGTTGAACCGGCCCGCCCGGTTGCTCCGCCCGCTGCAACGCGGCTGCAAATTGGCGACGCCATTGGTCCTCTCTCCCTCCAAATGTCCTGCCCATGCGTCAGCTCTTCGCATCCCGGGGGCGTGTTGCCCTCACTGTTGGTGTACTGCTCGTTGGCGCTTCTGCCATTCTCTATGCGCGTGACGGCGATGGTGCCGCGGCCGTAGCCTCCGTTGTGCCGGTCAAGCAGGGTGACTTTACGGTCGTGGTGACCACCGCCGGCGAACTGCGGGCGCGCAAGTTTGTGCAGATCACGCTGCCGCCCAACACCCAGCAGGCTGAAGCATATCAGCTCAAGATTCAGACCATCGTTCCGGAAGGCACGGTGGTGAAGGCTGGCGATGTGGTGGCCGATCTCGACCGATCGCCGCTCGCCACCAAAATGCAGGAAGTCATGCTGGCCCTGCAGAAGGCCGAGGCGCAGCACACGCAGGCGCAGCTCGATACCACCCTCACGCTGTCGCAGGCGCGGGAAGACCTGCGCAACATGCAGCTGCAGCTCGAAGAGAAGCGCATTGCCAAGGACCAGGCGCAGTTCGAGGCGCCCAGTGTGAAGCGACAGGCGGAGATTGATCTCGAGAAGGCCACACGCGCGCTGGCCAAGGCGACTACCGACTACAAGACCAAGCAGGAGCAGGCAGCGGCCAAGATGCGCGAGGTGGGCTCCGATCTTGATCGGCAGCGCAACCGCATGACCACCATACAGACGGTCATGGAGGGCTTCACCATCAAGGCGCCCTCAGACGGCATGGTCATTTACGTGAAGGAATGGAACGGCCGCAAGAAGACGGCCGGCTCACAGGTCACCCCGTGGGAGCCCACGGTGGCCACCTTGCCCGATCTCACGCAGATGGAGTCGGTGACCTATCTCAATGAAATCGATGTGCGCAAGGTGGCGGTCAACCAGCCCGTGCGCATCTCGCTGGATGCCGACCCCAGCAAGGTGCTGGAAGGCGTCATCAGTCAGGTGGCCAACGTGGGAGAGCAGCGGCCCAATGCCGATGCCAAGGTGTTCGAGGTGCATGTGAACATCACCAAGCCCGACACCACCTTGCGACCCGGCATGACGACATCCAACGCCGTGCTCACGCAAACCGTGAAGAACGCGCTGTACGTGCCGCTCGAAGCGGTGCACAGTGACAGCAACACGACCTTTGTGTACAAGCGCAACGGGACGAGCACCGTGCGGCAGGAAGTGCTGACCGGCGCCATGAATGACGACGAGGTGGTCATCACTGCGGGGCTGACGGCGTCCGATCGGGTGCTGCTGTCTGCACCGACCGACGGTCTCAAACTGTCGCTGGTGGCGCTGCCTCCGTCGGTCAAGCCGGTGCCGGGCGGCGACACGGCCGTAGGCGCCAAGAAGGTCGGAGCACCCTGACATGACAGGCACAACTGGAGGGCGATGGCGCGAGTTCAGCGCCATCGCAATGTTTGCGTTGCGCGCCGGTGTCGAAGCGCTGTCACACAACGCCCTGCGCGCCGGCCTGACCTCGCTTGGCATTCTCTTTGGTGTGGCCTCGGTCATTGCCATGCTGGCCATCGGACGCGGCGCCGAGCAGGAAATTCTCGAGCAGATGCGCCTGCTCGGCAGCAACAACATCATCGTCAAACCCATCGTCGAGCAGAAGGAAGAAGCGGCGCAGGCGGCTGGAGAGAAACAGCCGCGGCGCTGGACGCCGGGCCTCACGGCACGTGATGGCGAAAGCGTGAAACGCATCATCCCCGAGGTGGAGCATACGTCGGGCGAGATCGTGCTCAACACGCTCATCACCCGTGAGGGTCGGCGGCGAAGTGGCAAGCTGGTGGGAGTCGATACGGCCTACTTCTCGCTGCTCAATCTCGATCTGGCGTCGGGGCACTTGTTTACGCCTTCGCAGATTGCCGGCGCACGCCCGGTGGCCATCATCGGCGCCGGCGTGAAGGCACGTTTCTTCACCACCGAAGACCCCATTGGACGCCGCATCAAGGTGGGCGACAACTGGCTGACGGTGGTGGGCGTACTGGCCGATCGCGCGCTGAGTGAGCAGACGGCGCAGCGCCTCGGGATTCGCGATGCGAACCTCGACGTGTATGTGCCCATGTCCACCATGCTGCTGCGTTACCGCGACCGCGCGCGGCTGAGTGCACGCGACATCGAGCAGGCGGCGCGTGACGGCGAGGTGGTGTTCGTGGCTGCCGGCGGCTCGCAGGAAGACGCCGAGCGTCAGGCCGAGCGTCGCAACTATCACCAGCTCGACCGGCTCATCGTGCGGGTACGCGAAGCCGAGGCCGTGACCAACACCGCGGAGGTGCTGCGCCGCATGCTGGAGCGTCGGCACAACAGCGTGGTCGACTTCGAGATTTCCGTGCCCGAGGAGTTGCTGCGTCAGGAGCAGCGCACGCGTACGATCTTCAATCTGGTGCTGGGTGCCATCGCGTCCATTTCATTGGTCGTAGGCGGCATCGGCATCATGAACATCATGCTGGCCTCGGTGCTCGAACGCATTCGAGAGATTGGTGTGCGTCGCGCGCTGGGGGCTACGCAGCGCGAAATCCTCGCGCAGTTCCTGGCCGAGGCCATTCTCATCAGTCTGGCTGGCGGCATTGCCGGCATTCTGGTGGGTGGCGGGCTGAGTTTCGCCATCGAGCGTTTTGCCGACATCAAGACCATCGTGTCGGCCATGTCGGTGATCGTGGCGTTCGGTGTGTCCATCACGGTTGGTCTGGTGTTCGGCATTCTTCCCGCCTGGCGCGCGGCCCGTCAGGATCCTGTTGTCTGCTTGAGGTACGAATGAGCCACATACTCGGAATCCGACCCCAACCCCGACTGCTTCTCCTGCCCGTTCGGCTTCTGCTGCAAAGGCTTCCGGCGCGAAGGCTCTCGGCAGCCTGGCTATCGCTGTTTGCTGTTCTGATGCACAGCACGCCTGTGTACGGGCAGGATCTCACGCTCCAGGACGCCATCTCAATGGCCCAGCAGCGCGGCCCCTCCGCGCGCTCTGCCGCGCGCAGCCGCGATGCCGCCCGCTATCGCGACCGGGCCTACAACGCGCGCTTGCTGCCGCAGCTCAGTCTCACCGGTGACGCGCCCACGTACAGTCGGGCCATCATTCCCGTACTGCAGCCGGACGGCAGTACGCGCTTCGCGGCGCAGCAGCAGCGCCAGTCGTCACTGGGGTTGCAACTGGGGCAGCGCATCCCCATTACCGGCGGCGATCTGTTCATTCAGTCAGGCGTGACCAACATCAACATTCTCGGGCAGCAGGATACACGGCTCTGGCGTACCAACCCGGTGCAGGTGGGTATTCGTCAGCCCATCTTCCGACTCAATACCCTGGCCTGGGACAATCGCGAGCAGGATCTGCGGTTCGATGCCTCGGAGCAGCAGTATCTCGAAGCGCGCGAGAACATTGCGCAGCAGACCGCGGCCTTGTTCTTCGACTTGTTTGCGGCGCGTACCGCACTGGCCAACGCGCAGGCCAACGCCGATGTGAACGACACGCTGCTTACGCTCAATCGCGGCCGTTACGAGGTGGGGCGCATTGGCGAAAACGACCTGCTGCAGAGTGAGCTGCAGGTCCTGCGGGCGCGTAATACGCTCGACGCAGCGAAGCTGGCCGAGCAGCGCGCGGAGGCGGCGCTGCGGTTGCACCTGGGCATGCCGGCGAACGCGCCGCTCGCGCTGAGTGTGACCAACGAGGTGCCCAACGTGCAGGTCGACACGGTACTGGCCGTGCAGGAGGCGCTGCGCAATGGGGCCGCGCTGCGCGATGCCGACCTGCAGATCGTGCAGCAGAAGCGGCGGGTGGCGGAGGCGCGGCGCAACACGGGGTTTGGCGCGACGGTCACCGCCAGCGTGGGCTACAACCAGACCGCGGAGACATTCAACGACGCGTATCGGTCGCCGCTGCAGAGCCAGCAGTTCTCGGTGGGTGTGGAGATGCCGCTGGTGCAGTGGGGGGCACGGAAGGCCGGTATCGAGGCGGCCAAGGCCGACGAGGAGCGCGTGGAAACCGATGTGCGGGTGTTGCGTGAACGGCGGGCGCAGGACGCGCGATTTGCGGCGTTGGAACTCGATCAGGCAGTGCGGCAGCTGACCACGGCCGCCAAGGCGGATACGGTAGGCGCCAAGCGCTTCGAGGTGGCGCGCAATCGGTACAGCATCGGCCGCATTGACATCAGCAATCTGTTCATCGCGCAGAACGAGAAGGATCAGGCGCTGGAGGCGTACGTTAGGGCGCTGAGGGGGTACTGGGATGCGTATTATCGGGTGAGGAGGTTGACGTTGTATGACTTCGTGAAGGGGGAACGGATTCGGTAGGGGAACTGCGGCTGGCGATCCACTGCCTTGCGCTGTGGGCTCTGGGCTATGGGATCGAGTGGTGCATGCCTCTACACCACTCAAACCCATAGCTCACAGCCCAAAGCCCAAAGCCCAAAGCAGTGGATTGCGTAGCGGGGCCACATGGGCCCCTCCGCCGTTTGCTCCCATTGTATCTTTCCCCAATGCCTTCCCGTTCCCTCATCGCTCTCCTCTCCGTCCTTCCCAAGCACGGCATGAGCCGGGTGGCGGGCTGGCTGGCCAGCCGGCGCATTCCCGTGGGGTGGCGCGTCGCGGTGTACCGCGGCTATGCGCGGGTGTTTGGGGTGAATCTGTCGGAGGTGGGCGCCCCGCTCGCGTCGTACGAGAGTGTCAACGCGTTCTTCACTCGCACGCTGGCCCCAGGCGTGCGCCCGACCTCGGACGCGGGCATGGTCAGCCCCGTGGACGCGGCGGTCGGGGCCTATGGCAGTGTGCAGCACGACACGCTCGTGCAGGCCAAGGGACGCACGTACTCGCTGCGCGCGCTGCTGGGTGATACCGAGCTGGCCGCGCGCTGCGATGGCGGCACGTACACCACGCTCTATCTGTCGCCGCGCGACTATCACCGCATTCATGCACCGGCCAGCGGACGCGTGACACGCGCCACCTACATTCCCGGTGCGCTCTGGCCGGTCAACGAGGCCGCGGTGCAGCATGTCGACAGTCTCTTTGCGGTCAACGAGCGCATCGTCATTGCGCTCGAGGGCGCCAAGGGCGGCGTGATGGCCATCGTGCCGGTTGGCGCCACCATGGTGGGCATGACACGTCTCACCTTCGACGATCTGCACACCAACGCCCGTCGTCGCCACATCGATACGCGGCGCTACGACCCGCCCGTTGCGCTCGAGAAGGGGCAGCAGATCGGCCACTTCGAGTTTGGCAGCACCGTTGTGCTGGTGTGTTCGCCGGATTTTGGCCGCATTGCCCCGCTCACCATCGGCACGTCGGTGCAGCTCGGACAGACGCTGGGCAGCACGGTTTCCGACTCGTCGCACGCCAGTCTCAGGCTGACTTCACACTGACCAGTCCATACACATGAGCACCTATACCGCCACGATAGCCTGGACGCGCGAGGGGGCGCGTTTTACCGATCAGCAGTACAGCCGCGCGCATCGCTGGAGTTTCGACGGTGGGGTGACCGTGCCGGCGTCCTCGTCGCCCTCGGTGGTGCGGCTGCCGTTCTCCGATCCGCACGCCGTCGATCCCGAAGAAGCCTTTGTGGCATCGCTGTCGTCGTGTCACATGCTCTGGTTCCTCTCCATCGCGGCCATGGCGGGATTCGTGGTCGATCAGTACGAGGACACGGCCGAGGGCACGATGGCGCGCAACGCCGAGGGCAAGCTGGCCATGACGGAGGTGGTGCTCAGGCCCCATGTCACCTATGCGGGCGCGGCGCCCACGCCGGAGCAGGACGCAGCGCTGCATCACGAGGCGCACGAGGAGTGTTTCATCGCGCAATCCGTTAAAACCGTGGTGCGCGCCGAGCCCACCTTCACACTGCGCAGCGCAGATGCCACCGGCACACCGTCGTGAGTGAAACGCCAGAACGCCCACGTGTGGGTGTGGGAGTAGTGATCCGGCGCGGCGGCAAGGTGTTGCTGGGGCTGCGCAATGCGAGACACGGCGCCGGCACCTGGCAGTTTCCGGGCGGGCATCTGGAGTACGGCGAATCGCCGGCCGAGTGCGCGGTGCGGGAAGCGTTCGAAGAGACGGGATTGCGCGTGACGAATGTCAGACCGGGTCCCTGGACGAGCAATGTGTTTGAGGCCGAAGGGCGGCACTATGTGACGGTGATGATGCTGGCCGACTGCGACGAGGGGGAGCCGGAGTTGCGCGAACCCGATCGGTGTGCGGAGTGGCGGTGGTGCGAGTGGGGGGAGATGCCGGGGCCGTTGTTTTTGCCGGTGGAGAGTTTGAGGGGGCAGGGGTGGGAGCCGTTCGATTAGGAACTGCGGCTGGCGGTCCACTGCTGTGTGCTCTGGGCTGTGGGCTGTGAGTGGGAGTGGTGTGGCGGCGAGTGCTCGTGCGTAAACGAGATGGGTTGTGCAAGGAATTGATGAAGATGATTCGGCATGGTTTGCCTAGAGTGTGTTATGCAAGACTTTACTCGGCTGCGGGTGTGGCAACGCGCGCATGAACTGGCGGTGCAGGTTGCGCAGGTCTTGGCGGATCGCCAGGTGCAGCGTCAGCTCGCTCTGCATCGGGCCACGGTAGGGCAACTGCGTCGGTCGTCCACGTCCGTGTCGGCCAATATCGCCGAGGGCTGCAGTCAGCCCAGCCAGGAGCAGTTTGCGCGGTTCCTGGCCATTGCCATAGGCTCCGCCACCGAAACGCAGAATCACCTGCTGTTTCTCCGCGATACGAATGCCTTGCCGCCAGGTGTTGCCGATCTGCTGTTGGCGCAGGTCGAGGATTTTCGGCCCGCTCTGATCAAGCTGCACGCCACGGTGATCGCGCAGAGCAGAGCGCGCCGCAGCAATACCAACCCGGGGACTCTGTGATGCCGCTTCCACACCACTCCCACTCACAGCCCACAGCCCATGGCACACGGCAGTGGATGGCCAGCCGCAGTTCCCCCGCAGTTACCCCGGCACCACCACCGTCCTCACCACCCCCCTCCCCTCCTCCAACTCATCCAACACCCCATCAATCACCGCCGCCTCCAACCGCACCCGCCGCGCCACCACATCCCCAAGCCTCAACCTCCCATCCGCCGCATACCCCATCAGCTCCTCGAGCTCTTGCAGCGTATGGTCATTGCTCCCCACCAAGGTCGCCTCGCGCCCAATCAGCCCCGCATACGTATCGACGGGCAGTGGACGATCATTGAGCCCCACCACCACGACACGACCTCGCGGCGCCACCGCACGAAGCGCCAGCGCAATCGTCGCCTCGCTCGTCACCAAGTCCAGCACCACATCCACCCCATGCCCACCCGTGGCCTCACGCACTCGCTCCGCCAACTGCGCCGGCGTGTCGTGTGCCTCAGCGAGCACCGTATCCGCCCCGAACTGCTCGGCCTGCGCGAGCTTGCCCGCATCCCGGTCCATGGCCACGACCTGCTGGGCGCCGAGAATGCGCGCCAACTGCACCGCTGACATGCCCAGTCCGCCCGCGCCAATCACCAGCACGCGTTCGCCCACGGCCAGCCGGCCCTGACGCAGCGCATGCAGTGAGGTGGCCGAACTGCACATCATGATGGCCGCCTGCTCGAGTGGCACGTTGTCCGGCACGTGCACCGCGTTGCGCGACGGCACCACGATGTACTCGGCCCATCCGCCATCGGTGAAGTGGCCGAGCATGAGTGCGCGCTCGCAGAACATCTCGCGCTGCGTCGTGCACCAGACGCAATTGCCGCAGGTGACCAGATAGTGCAGCGCCACACGTTCGCCGACGCGATGCTCCGGCACACCATGACCCACCGCCACGATCTCGCCGGCCACTTCGTGGCCCAGCGTGAGTGGCAGCGGCTCGACGCGCGATCGTCCCGCGCGATAGTGCACATCGGAGTGACAGATGCCGGCGGCGCGCACGCGGACCAGCACCTCCTGCGCGCCCGGTGTCGGGCGCGGCAGCTCGGCGTCTGCCAGTGGCTCCCGTGGAGCCGTCATTCGCACCGCGCGCATGGGAACGCTCCCGGGGCGGCGCGCGCGCTTACTTGTGGCGGAAGGTGATGCGACCGCGACTCAGGTCGTAGGGCGACACTTCCACCGTCACCCGATCCCCGGCCAGGATACGGATGCGGAACTTGCGCATTTTGCCAGCCACCGTGGCCAGCACTTCGTGGTCATTCTCCAGACGAACGCGGAACATCGTGCTCGGGAGGACGTCGGTGACGACGCCTTCAAATTCGATAAGATCCTGCTTCATGCACTCTCCGTGTTGAGTTCTGCATCGGGCCGATGCGTTTCGAGGGCCTGCGTGAGCTGGGCAAGGCAGCGTTCCGCCAGTTCGGTCGACGTGTAACCCGCCTGATCGAGACCGTTCGGATGCCAGTGCCAGTTGTTTTCGTTGTCGGCGGACACCGTGCACGACTCTTCCCAGAGCTGCGTGGGCGTGATCGCCTTGGCGCGGGCGCCGTTGCGCTCAGGGACATGGTCCCCGCGCGGAGCAATCGTACCATGCCACACGATGGCCAGCAAATGGCCACCCAGGGGTACGTCGCTGCCAGTCTTGATGTGAGCGGCCGTGAGGGCCACCGGACCGACCTGCACGATGCACCGTTCGGGGGCCATGCGCAGCACAGGCGGCTCAACTTCCTTTTCCGCCGCGATGCCCTTGACCGCCTTGACGATGGTGTCAGCGAAGCGGGTGAATTCGCGGGTCGCGACGCTGTGCGCGCGGTGCGAGGCCAGGAATGCGGTGCGATCAGCGCCGAGCTGCGCGTCCAGAATCCGCTCGGGTGAGGCTTGATCGATCATGGCGACTCCGTTGTTCGGGTAGCGTGCCGGCCTGCGGGGAAAGACTCACCGCCGCGACACGCAAGGCATTGCAACAGCGGGCACGCGACCCGAAGGTCGCGTGCCCGCCCCAACCATTTACCGGGCGCGGACGACGTTCTCGGCGGCCGGGCCCTTCTGGCCCTGCACGATGTCGAACTCAACGCGCTCGCCTTCGGTCAGCGACTTGAAGCCGCTGCCCTGGATGGCCGAATGATGCACGAAGCAATCCTTCTGGCCGTCCGACGGCGTGATGAAGCCAAAGCCCTTGGCGTCGTTGAACCACTTCACGGTGCCGGTAGTACGCATGATGAATCTCCTGATGGGTGTTGCTCGGTGTTCGGATGGTCGGAGCAACGGCCCATAGGGCCCATGCAAAACGAAACCGCCGTCCACTGCTCGTGATCGCCCTCACGACGGGCGCCGCCACCTGGCGGCTACGATACAAACGCAAACGGACCCGCTCGCTTTGGCAGGCCCGTTCAGTCGGAACATGTCCACGTGCCGAAACACGTGCATCGCTTCTCTAAAGGTACCCTTGTGTTCCGCGCCCTGCCAAGGGGGGTAGGTCAAAAGCCGGCAAAAAGACGGATTTGTGACCAACCCCAAGCGACCTCAGCCGGTTCCCCATCCGCTCAGCGACGGAGACGCGGCAACAGGGCCTGCACCGCCGCATCCAACTGGCTGTCACGCTCCCCGTACGACTCACCGACCGGCCGCACCGCCCGCACATCCACCGGCCGCGGCACCAGCTCCATGTTCTTGCCGTCGGCGCCGTCGACCTTGATGAAGGGCACACGCAGCGAGGTGCCATCCACCAGGGTGATGTTGGACGTGTAGATGATCCATCCCGCTGTGGGTTCACCCACCACCTGCCCAAGGCCCAGCGCACGATAGCCCTCGGTGAAGTCCTCACCATCCGACAGCGTGTGCTGATTGACCACCAGCACCGTGGGCTTCTCGAGCGCGCGCTGACCAAGCTGCGTGCGCGCGGGCACCGGCACCGAGCCGCGTGTGGTCATGGTCATGTAGCCGCGGCGCGCAAACACATCCAGCGCATAGGCGTTCACGAAGCCGCCGTTGTTGTTGCGCAGGTCAATCACCACGCCCTCACGCCCGAAGTTCTCCGCATCGAGATCGATGGTGAGCTGCGTGAGTGCTTCGGCGCTCATGTCGGCCATGTGCACGTAGCCCAGTCGCCCGTTCGACACGCGCGCCACATACGCCCTTCGCTCGGCCACCCACTGCCGATACAGCAAACCCTTCTCGGCGTTCGTGGACACCGGACGCAACACCAACGTGGTGTCACGACCGCTGCGTGTGAGTTGCAGCGCGGTACGCTTGCCCACACTGCCGGCCAACACACTGTCCAGGTTCAGCGCGGGCGACACCGCCGTGCCGTTGATGGCGCGCAGCACGTCACCCACCTGCACACCGGCTACTGCGGCGGGGCCCTGCGCAATGATTTCGCGCACCGTGAATCGATCGCTGGTGTTGTCCCCGCTGCGCGCAAAGCGCAGCCCCAGCTTGCCCACAGGCACCGAGGGAAAGCCCGTGGGGCCACTCGCGCCCGAGTGCGACGCATTGAGCTCGCCCACCATGAGCTGCAGCAGGCGACGGAACTCGTCGGGCGACGTGGCGCTCTCCACGTACGGCGCAAAGCGCTCGCGCACGGCGTTCCAGTCGGCGCCGTGCATGTTGGGGTCGTAGAACTGATCACGCTGCGTGGCCCAGGCCTGCTCAAACGCGGCCCGCTTGTCGCTCTGGAAGTCCGTCTCCAGCTCGGCGTTCAAGGCCACCGCGCGCGCATTGCCACCCGCCAGCGGCAGAATGTTGAGACGACCGGCATCGGTGTACCAGAGTTCGCGTGAGTCGGCCGAGAAGCCCACGATGCTCTTGCCGCCAGCGGTGGTGGTGATCTGCCGCGGTGTGGGCGGTGTGCTGGCCAATTCGTCCAGCGACCACGTGTAGATGTTGGGCTGACCGCCACCGGCGCTGATGAGCAGCATGGTCTTGCCGTCGGGCGCAATGGCGATGCTGTTGACTTCGATGCCCGGGTCCAGCAACTGCGTGCGCTGTGCAATGCTCTCGAATACGATGCGCGTGGTATCGCGCGGGGCGCTGCGCACACGTGGCGCCACACTCACCAGCGTTTCGCTGGCGTTCTGTGACTGTGTGGTGTTGCCCGGTGGTGTGGTGCTTGGCGGTGTCGTGTTGGGCGGTGTCGTGTTGGGCGGGCCGAACAGGTCGCGGAATCGGTCTTCGCGGAAGCTCGGGGTGCGCGGCACCAGGTCCACGCGCACCAGGCGCGACGCCTCCGTGCGCTGATTGGTGAGGAAGTACAGCGCACGCCCGTCGGGATGCCACCACAGGTCACCCGCGTTGGAGCTGCCCTGAAAGCTCACCGGCCGCGCCGTGCCACCCGCGGCGGGCACGACATGCGCATTGGTGAAACCACGTTCGCCGCGCGTGAGGAATGCCACCCACTGATTGTCTGGACTCCACGCCATCACCCGGCCGCCGTCAAACGGCGCGCGTCCAAAGATGCCACGCGCGAGCAGCCGGTCATTCGTGCCGTCGGCGTTCACCACGCGCAGCTCGTTGCCGTTGCTGGTGTAGGCCACGAGACGGCCATCGGGGCTGGGTGTGGGCGTGCTCGCGGCGCCCTGCGTGGTGAGTGCCCGCGTGGTGCCGGCCAATACGTCGTGTCGCATGAGTCGTGCGCCATCGGCTGTCCAGGCCACATACACCACGGCCTGATCACCGCGCAGCCAGCGGGCCTGGGTTTCCAGTGCGGCCGACTGCGTGAGCCGCGTGGCCTCGCCCCCTTCACGTGCGTCAGCGGCCCAGAGCTCGCCGCGGCCAATGAGCGCCACCTTCTTGGAGTCACCCGAGAGGGCAATCTGAAAGCCGGTGCTGAGCGTGCTGCGCTCGCTGCCGCGGGTGCTGTTCGCGCCGCGCAGCGCAATGGCCACCTGCGCCGCGCGCTTGCCAGCCACTTCGTAGCGCCAGATACCGAAGTCGCGCTCGAACACGATGGCCGAGCCGTCGTGCGATATGCTGGGCCACAGCACGCGGCCATTGCTGAACTGCGTGAGTTGCGTGGCGCTGCCACCCTGTGCCGCGCGCGCCCAGAGGTTCTCGGGGCCCGTGCGATCACTCATGTAGTACACGGTGTTGCCGTCGGCCGACCACTGGGGCCAGAGGGCCTTCTCGCCGCCGTCGTCTGTCAAGCGCGTGTAACTGGGCGTGGCGCCGCCTGTGCGCACCAGCCACAGCTCGGCTTCGTCCAGGTGCGAGCGTCCCTTGCGCCACCATTGTCCGGCCGCCGTGCCGCGCGCCGAAATGGCGAGCGTCTGTCCATCGGGCGAGGGCGCGCCGAAGAACTCGCTCGCATAGCGGTCGGCGGCAACGGCGGTGGGCGTGCCACCGCTACTGCGCACGCGGTATACGTCCTGCATGCCGCTGATGTCCTGCGCCGAGCTGTGGAAGTAGAGCCACTGTCCGTCGCGCGACCAGGCCGACAGCGTTTCGGCCGCGTCGTCGTAGGTGAGTCGTGTGAGCTGGCCCGTGCGCAGCGTGAGCACGTACACATCGCCATTGCCGCTGCGCGTGCTCACGAAGGCCAAGCGCGTGCCGTCGGGCGAATAGAGCGGGCGTGTGTCGTTGGCCGGGTGCGCCACCAGCAATCGCGCTTCACCGCCGGCGGCCGGCACGGTCCAGATGTCGCCGCCGCTCACGAAGGCGATTTCGCGCGCGTCGGGCGAGAGGGCCGGTTCGCTGAGCGCCACGCGGGCGCCTTGCGCCTCGAGCAGCAGCGGCAGGGCGAGAATCAGTACGGCGGACAGAAGAGCGGCGGGCAGTGCGCGGCGTTGAGCAGACATGGCGGCTGGGCGGGAGGGGCAGGGGCCAACGCAGCAAAGCTTGTGTGTGCCGGGCCGTCCGTCTAGTTCTGCACCATGTCCGAATTGCTACCCACATCGCTGCCCCTGTCAGGTTCCGCATCCGGCGCTGGCCCCGAGCCTGTGCGCCGTCCACTGCATCTGCCATTTGAAGACGTCGCCGAGCGACACGAGGCCGTGCTGTTCGACGCTTATGGCGTGCTGGTGGACGCATCGGGCGCGCTGCCTGGCGCGGCGGAGGCCGTGCAGTACCTGCTGGACAGGGACCGGCCGTTTCTCGTGGTCACCAACGATGCCTCACGCTCACCGGCACGGGCGTCGGCGCGGCTCATGCGGCTTGGCATTCCCGTGTCGCCCGAGCACGTGATGAGTTCGGGCATGCTCATTGGGCCCGCGCTGTCTGCGCTTGGCATGGCCGGCGAAAGTGTGGTGGTGCTGGGCACGGGTGACTCGGCGCAGTACGCACGCGACATGGGCGCGGTGGTGGTAGCGCCCAGCGTGCAGACACCCGCGCGTGCGGTGGTCATTGCCGATGAAGGCGGCTTTGATGGACTGGACAGCATGGACGAGTTGCTGAGCATGATTCTCGCGGCCTGTGAAGCAGGACGGCCGCCGCACTTGCTGCTGGCCAACCCCGATCTGGTGTATCCCGCGTCGGCGGGACGCTTTGGCTTCACGGCCGGATCACTGGCACACATGCTGGAGCGTGCGTTGCACTTGTTGCTGGGCGACACTGCGCCGCGGTTCACGGTGCTGGGCAAGCCGGCGGCGCTGCACTTTGATACGGCGCTCCGTCGTGTGGGCACACGCGACGCGGTGATGCTGGGCGATACGCTGCACACCGACATTGCCGGTGCCGCGGGGGTGGGCATTGCCTCGGCGTTGTTGCTGACGGGTGTGACCACCCAGGCGCATGTGGACGCCGCCGTGGCGCGTGGGGACGGCGGGCAGGTGCCGACGTATGTGGTGCGGGGGCTGATCAAAACGGCCTGAAGGTGGCACATAAAGGGGTTGTTTTGGAGGGTCCCTTGCCGTAGTTTTCAAGCATTGGCCCATTCCTTCAGGAGGCGGTGATGCAGGCCAGCGCATTGGGCGCCCTGCTGAAGCAGGCACGGAAGCGGACCGGCAAGACTCGGCGGGCGCTGGCAGCCGAGGCGGCTGTGAGCGTGCGATTGGTTGCCGAGTTTGAGCGCGGTCAGCGTCCCAATGTCAGTCTGGACGCGGCGCTGCGCTTGTTCGATCTGGTGGGCATGGATGTTTCCGTGCAACTGCGCGATGCATCGGTGCAGCAGACAGGTACTTCTTACCTGGATGACCCCTCGTTCGCCGCGCGCGCCGCGCGCAGGCGTGCCACCTGGACGGGTCGGCACGTGCTGATGCACGACGACGACTCGCCGGTGCATGTACCGCAGAGTGCCGAGGAGGCGCTGGCTGCCGTATGGCGCGTCTCGCAACTGGCGCATGCGGTGGCTGAGGCGCCGGTCGCGCCGGCGTATCGCCCGCGCAAAACGCGTCGCAAGGACGCGTGAAGGAGACGCGCTGTCAGGGCGCGAACATTTCCTGAAGCACGCTCAAGATCTTGGCCTGTGTCGCGCCCGTCAGTACCCCGAGGCGCTTCTCGAGACGCTCGTGGTCCACGGTCCGCAGTTGGTCCAGCACTACATGGCCGTCCTTTCCGGAAAAGCGGCAGGCCACGCGGAACGGATATGCGTGAGCGCCGGTTGTCAGCGGGGCCACGATATACGTCCCCATGCGCGTGTTGAGCTCGTCGGGTGATACCACGACACACGGCCGTGTCTTGCGAATCTCGCGACCACGCGTCGGATTCAGCGCCACCAGATAGACCTCCCCTCGGCGCACCATCCCTGCGGCTACCACGTCCACTCCGTGTCATCGAACTGCGTGTTCGATGGCGGATCAATCAACCCGGATGGTGGATTGGCGGACACTGCCTCCGCCCACCCGGCTCTTGGTGTTGCTGAGGAGGTGATGATCACCGCCCCCCCCTCCACGCGGACCTCCACCTCTTCGGTGAGTCCGGCCTGTTCGATGATCGGCTTGGCCAACCTGACGCCACGTGAGTTTCCGATCTGTACCAGTCGAGTCTTCATGTTTCCTCCAACGCCGGAACTACAATGTAATTACACACGAAATGACCGGGAAGTCTCGCGGCTCGCTTACCCGCGCACGAAATTGCGGCATGACCCAACCCACCCTGTGGTCCGCCAGCACCGCCGACGCCTGGCGCGACGCCCTCTCGTCGTACGACGCCGCCATTGCCGCGCTGCCCAGCGAGCGGCTGGCTGCTCATGACCTGTGGTACCGCCACGAGTTGCCGGCGCTGGTCACATCGCGCGCGCCCATGCATGTCACGCACGACGAGATGGTGCGCATTACCGAGTGGAAGATGGCGCGTGGGGTGTGGCGCGCGCCCAATCTGGTGCTGGTCAAGAACAACGCCCCTGGTGTGGTGGAAGACGCCACGATGCGTGCGGCGGGTCTGCTGCAGCAGCCGGGCAAGGCGCTCAGCGCGGTGACTTCACTGGGTGGTGTGGGCCCGGCCACGGCCTCGGCGGTGCTGGCGCTCATGGACCCGCAGGCCTTCCCCTTCTTTGACGAGTTGGTGGCGCGTCAGGTGGAGGGCCTGGGGCCGGTGGCGTGGACGGCGGGTTACTATCGCAAGTATGCCGCGGCTCTGAGTGCGCGCGCCGAGCAGTTGCGTGCGGTGTTGGGTGACACGTGGACGGCCACACAGGTGGAGCGCGCCTGCTGGGCGGCGGCCATTCACGCGGGGCAGCGCGCGTGAGTGCTGTGCCACCGGTGTCCGACGTGGTGGTGTGTGGTGCGGGCATTGCGGGTCTTGCGGTGGCGCATGAGTTGGCGGTGACCCATGGCCTGCGCGTGCTGGTGGTGAGCGAGCATGCGCCCATGAGTCTCACCAGCGACAAGAGCACCGAGGCCTATCGCAATTGGTGGCCGGGGCCCGACGACGCCATGGTGCGCTTCATGAATCGCAGCATTGACCGACTGGAGCACTGGGCAGAGCGCACGGGCAATCGGTTCCTGCTCAACCGGCGCGGGTATGTGTATGCCACCACGCGTGCGTCGCGTGCCGCCGAGTTTGAACGCAACGCGGCGCTGGCCAGCGCGCAGGGTGCGGGGCCGCTGCGAGTGTATCGCTCAACGGCCGAGGCGGAGCAGTACCAGCCCTCGGCCTTGCAGGGTTGGGCCAATCATCCCCCGGGCGCGGACCTGTTTCTGGACGCCGAGTCCATTCGAGCGCACTTCCCCTGGCTGTCGCCCGACGTGTGTGCCGTGTTGCATGCGCGCCGCTGCGGATGGTTCAGCGGTCAGCAGTTGGGCATGATGCTGCTGGAAGAACTGCGTGCGGCAGATGGTGTGCTGGTGGAGGGGCGCGTGGAGCGCGTGCGGGTGGAGGGCGGCCGGGTGGTTGGTGTGGACGTGGCGCTTGGTGGCGAGTCGAGACATGTGAGCTGCGGCGCCTTCGTCAATGCCGCGGGCCCCCATGCGCGTGCGGTGGGCGCGCTGTGCGGGCAGGACCTGCCGCTGTTCAGCGAGGCCCACTACAAGCTGTCCATGGAAGACGAGCATGGTGTGGTGGACCGTGGCACGGGGCTGGTGATTCTCGACGACCCCATATCCTTGCCGTGGAGCAGTGAGGAGCGCGCCGAGCTGGCGGCCGACCCCGATCTGGCGTGGATGACTCATGAATTGCCGGCGGGCATTCATTTGCGGCCCGAGGGATACGGCGCGAGTCGCACGGTGCTGATGCTGTGGGACTATCACGGCGCGCAGCGGTACGACGCGCCGATGTACCCGTTGCCTGAGGACCCGTACTATCCCGAAGTGGTGCTGCGTGGCATGTGTGCGCTGGCGCCGGGGTTGCGCGCGTATCTGGAGCGCCTGCCGCGCTGCTGGGTGGACGGCGGCTACTACACCAAGACGCGGGAGAACAGGCCGCTCATTGGGCCGGCGGGTGCAGACGGCGCGTATGTGTGCGCGGGATTCAGCGGGTTTGGGCTGATGGCCGCGCCGGCGGCGGCGGAGATGGTGGGGGCTCGGCTCGTGGGTTCGGAAGGGCCGGAGTATGCGGCGGCGTTTGATGTGCGGCGGTATGAGGATTCGGGGTACCGTGCCAGACTTGAGAGTTGGGGGGAGACGGGGCAGTTGTAGGAGGATCAGGCGGGGGGATGGAGAGCCGCGATGGGGCCATTGCCTAGGTGAACCGAGACTTCGCCCGGCATACAGAACGTTCAGCACAGGGATAAATTACGGCTCAGCTTGTCACGGTATGGACGTAACCTCTTGATTGCACTTACTTTGCGCAACGAGAAGCAGTCAGACAATCGACGTGCTATGTTGGCGAGGTGCACAGCGTAAAGGTTTGTGTGCAGTGATTTCACACAGGTGAATTCTCGTTAGCTGGTCAACCGATTCACTCTCCACTCTGAGATGCCCGACGCGCCACTCACGCACTTGTGGATTCCCGGCGAGCGGGTGCGAACCGAGACGTTCGCCCCGCGTGGTGGCGGCGACACTTACGAGCGCCCGGATCTCGCAGAGCACAGCCGCACCCTCCTTGACGCCTTTACCAGGTCGATCAGCGAGTTCCAAGGGAAAGCGGACCTCGACATAGCGACTGACCTCATCGTTGAGATCGCGATGGCAGCCGACCGTCCGGCAGGCAAGGAGCGGCTTCATCTGCGAAACCTTGGCTTCGAGGTTGTGGCCTTGTCACCCGAGGCAGCTAACGTTGCCATCGCACGGATTCCGCGCGAGCGCATCGGAGCACTTCAGCGTAAGATCGAACGTTACGCGAATACACCGCGGCATGTGGGGAAGAGCAATCTCTCTGCAATTGACTCTATCAAGCCAGTAGGGGTGCAAAGAAAGGTAGAACCGGTGCTTGCAACAGTTGCAGGTGAAGCGCCAACGAAATGCCTGATTACACTTTACTCCGCGCTGCCTGCTGAGTTGAAGGCCGTGGTCGCCCAGCGGATCGCACGGGACCTGAGCGACCGCGGAATGGGAGCAGCAGCGCTTCACCAGTACGACAACGGACTGGTCGCGATAGCGGCTGAACTGACTCGTTCCGAGATGGACCGTGTAGGCGAGCAGTACATGTTCGTGCGCTCCATCGAATCGAACGCCGAAGTGGTCACCGAAAGCGGCACTCCGGCGGATCCGGTGCCTTCGATCCTTCAGGTCGACTCACCTCGCTGTCAAATGCCGGTCGCTGTGATCGACTCCGGCGTCAACTCACGCTGCAGCCTTCTTGACGGGTTGGTAGTGCACACGGTGGATGAGTTACCGCCGAGAAGTGTAGGGCCTCATCTCGCCCATGGAACGTTCGTCGCCAGCCGTGTCGTCTACGGCGACGAGATTACGGGAGTGCTGAGTCGTAGGGCTACACCTTGGTGTCCCATCATTGACGTTCAGGTCACCGGGGATGACGGACTTGGAAACCGCATCGCGCGGAGTGCATCTGAACTCGGTGAAGTCCTACAGCGCGTCGTCCCGGCTCTGCGCGATCGAACAAAGGTGTTCAACATCTCGCTCGGCATTGCCCCCATCTCGGACGGCTTCTACTCGTCACTCGCACGCCTGATCGACCACTTAGCGCGCAAGTACCAGGTTCTCTTTGTTATCTCTGCAGGCAATATCACCGATCCGTGCGCGGTTCCACCTCACCACTTCTCACCGGAGTCTGCAAGGATTCTGTTCCCTGCCGAGTCTCTGCTCGCGCTAACCGTCGGATCTGTTGCGCGTTACTGCGAGCCTAATTGCGTGGCACGAGAGCGTGAACTAGCGCCGTACTCGCGGCGAGGTCCAGGCGCAGATCGCGCATTGAAGCCGGAACTCGCTGCACATGGCGGGAATGTCTTCTTCACTGGGGCTGGCTGGGCGACCTCTCCTCGCATTGCCGCTTATGGGTTGGGAAGGGCGGGTACGCACTTGGAGTACGCCACCGGGACGAGCTACTCCGCTCCCCTGGTTTCACAGTACGCTGCGCGGATCTTCGATGCGTACCCGGATGCGCATCCGAACCTAGTGAGAGCGCTTCTTTGCCACTTCGCCCGACCTGTCGAGACTCCGGCTGTAGGTGCACCGCTGGAAGCACATCATCTGTGCGGCTTCGGCGAACCTGATGTTGATCAGGCAATGTTCTCTGGCGCTACCTCCGCGAGTTACCTCTTCCAAGGGGAGATCCGGAAGGACTCGTACCTGTACCTACCATTTCACGTCCCGAGCGCACTAGCGGACGAGCCGCGAGCGCGGCTCACAGTGCGCGGCACGGTCGTGTTCGATCCTCCAGTCAGCGCCGATGATTCAGTGAACTACTCGCTCTGTCGGATTTCCGGCCAACTGCGCAAGCGGACGGAGGCAGGCATGCGGGAGGTGAGCATCGGTGGTGCGGAGGATGATGTGCTCTTCCCATGGAACCCCTTAGTGCACTTCTCGCATCCGTTCCGACGCGGGTATGCTGCAGGCGAGTGGGAGCTGCGGCTGCGCCTAATGACGAGAGGTGACCTGCCAGACAACTACACGCAATCCTTCTCTGTGATCATCGAGGTGCTCGATTCAAGCGGCACGATCGACGTTCGCCGAGCAATCGAGAAGGAGGCTGGCAGTGTATATCTCCCCGTCGCTCTACGGGTCGCGGCCTGATGCTACCCTTCTGGCTAGCTAACGAGGCGCTGAAGCTGACAAAGCGGCCCGGAGCTCCTCGTTCGTTCAGGGGCAGCGTGGGCCGCTTTGCAGCTTAGCTTGGGCGTTAGCCACGCCAAAAACGATGACACAGCGCGAGACACTTGCCCACCGGCTGGATCGAACAGTACTTGCGCACTCGGCGCTGTTCTCCATTGCGCGACTCGCGCTCAGTCGCGGCCGAGAGGAGCCAAATCAGTCAGATTTCTTGACTGCGCAGGTCATGGCGGCGTTCGCCGTGGAAGCTTACCTAAACTTCGTCGGAGAGAATCTCTTTCCATTCTGGGAAGATGTAGAGCGAATTTCAGTACGAAACAAGTTGAGCATGATCTGCAGGCATGCCGACATTCGTCCCGACTTCGGTAGAAGGCCATTTCAGTCGCTTGTTGAACTATGGAAATTCCGTGACGTGCTTGCCCACGCTCGAACGGAATCTTTATCAGTCATGCAACCAGGACCGCCGCCCGAATCGATAAAGTACCCAGAGACTGCATGGGAGAAGCGGTGTACTCTAGCCATTGCGGAACGCACAATTGAAGATGCGGAAGCAATCGTGAAGGAGATTCATCGACGAGCGGGTCAGACAAGCGGAGTACTCGGGCAACTTGCGGTTCAAGGTGGCGAGATCTTGAGCCGTGAGCGTCCGTCCACATAGCCGTCTTTGAGCAACCGGGGAGATGGGTAACAGAGTAAACCGGCAACATGGGTAACACTTGAGAACGGGTTACCCGCGGATGATGTAGTCCCGCTCGTCGAGCTTGGCTAAGAGGACGGTGTTGAAGAAGATCGACCAGATGCCGTCGTCTGTCTCTTCCAGTCCGATGTGGTGGTTCGTGAGCGACTGCGCGATAAACAGCAGTCGATGTTGGAAGCGAAACGTTCCACCGGTCGTGATCTTCTTCACCAAGAAGTGCCCGGGGTATTCTTGGGCCGGGAGCTGCTTCGGATATGCACGGGGCGACGTCGCGTAATGTGCAGACGGCGTCTCCCCACCCAGGTACTAGTGGGGGCGTTCCGTGTTGTATTCGCGCCGGAAGGCGTCAAACGCCCGCTGCTGCGCGGCGGCATTGGCCCGTGGCGGACGACTGGCGGCACGCTTCAGCGTCCGATGCATTCGTTCATGCGCGCCGTTCTGCTGCGGTCGTCCCGGATGGATGCGTTGATGCTGAATGCCGAGCCGCATCCACCAGACGTTGAGCTTTGACAGGCCATGAATACCGGTCGTGGCGAACGGCCCCCCGTTGTCCGTGCGGATGGCCAACGGCAATCCATATCCGCGGAAGGCGCGCTCGAAGAACGGTTTGACGCCGACGCCTTCGGTGGAGAGGAGTCCCCGACAGGTGAGGAGGAAGCGCGTGTGCTGATCGGCAATCTTGAGGGGATGTCGCCTTCTACGGCTGGCTGATCGAGCTTGGAGGTTCCGGCGGTTTCCAGTCAGCAGCACGCGTGTTCCGCCGCGCGCTGCAAGTGCTCGACAAGATGTCGCATGCTGGAGACAGATAGTGATGGCAGAGCAGAGCGAAACGATCGCCCTGACTACGGAGTACATTTCCTCACATGCGCGGGTCTCCAGACGCACCCCTCACCACCGACTACCACGCCGCCTGGTGGGCGCTCCAGCTCGTTGCCAGCGAGGCAACCGGGACGGTGTCCGACCTCGCCCGCTCCATTGCCAACGCCAAGGTCGACCTCAACCCGCACCAGGTCGACGCGGCGCTGTTCGCCATGCGCTCCCCGCTCGCGCGCGGGGTCATTCTTGCCGATGAAGTGGGACTCGGCAAGACTATTGAGGCCGGTCTTGTCATCGCGCAGCGCTGGGCCGAGCGCCGCCGCCGTATCTTGCTGATTGTTCCGGCAACCCTGCGCAAGCAGTGGGTCGAGGAGCTCCGACAGAAGTTTGGCCTCCCCGCGGAGATCCTCGATCAGCGCACACAGTCGCTGGATCGTACCGACGCCATCTTGGTCACGTCGTATCAGTTTGCCGCCGGCCGCGCGGCATCGGTGGCAGGTGTGATGTGGGATCTGGTCGTGTTCGACGAAGCGCATCGGTTGCGCAATGTGTACAAGCCGGGCAGCCGTATTGCGGCTGCGCTGCGAGACGCCACAGCGCAGGCGCCCAAACTGCTGCTCACCGCCACGCCGCTGCAGAACTCCCTGTTGGAGCTGTACGGGCTCACGTCGTTCGTCGACCCGCACTGCTTTGGCGACGAAGCCTCCTTTCGCGCCCGCTTCGGCTCCGGCGCCGCGCTCGACGCGCCCGCGGCGGCCAGCCTGCGTGAGCGGATGAGTGGGGTCCTCACCCGCACGCTGCGCTCGCAGGTGCTCGAGTACGTGCGGTTCACCAATCGCATTCCACTTACGCAGAACTTCACCCCCTCTGCGGCCGAACAGCAGCTCTACGATCTGGTCAGCGCCTACCTGCAGCGTACCGATCTGCTGGCCATTCCCCCCAGCCAGCGGGCGCTGCTCACGCTGGTGCTGCGACGCCTGCTCGCTTCATCATCGTTTGCCATTGCCGGCACCCTGCGCGCGCTGGCGGCTCGGCTCGAGGCTATTGCCGGGGCCACAGCAACGAGCCACGCTCCCCAGATCGACGCGGCCATCTCGGGCGACTTCGATGGTCTGGATGAACTGAACGACGAGTTCACCCAAACGGATGGTCCAGATGCCACCACATCTGCGCCCGATCCAGCTTCCGAGCTCGCCGAGCTGCGGCGCTATGCGGCGCTGGCTGAGTCCATCGATGGCAACGCGAAAGGCACAGCGCTCCTCGCCGCCCTCGAGTCGGCCCTCCATCGCGCCACGGCTCTCGGTGCTGCACGCAAAGCAGTTGTGTTCACCGAGTCGCGCCGCACGCAGGAGTATCTCGTGCGCCTGCTCGAAGCCAACGGCTATGCGGGCCAGGTCGTGTTCCTCAACGGCCAGAACAGCGACCCGATCTCCCGCGCCCGCTACGAAGCCTGGCGAGATGCGCACGCCGGCACCGCTTTACTCTCCGGCTCCCGCGCCGCCGACACGCGCGCGGCCATCATCGATGCCTTTCGTCACACGGCAACCATCCTCGTCGCCACTGAGGCAGCCGCCGAAGGGGTGAACCTGCACTTCTGCTCGCTGGTGGTGAACTATGACCTGCCATGGAACCCGCAGCGCATCGAGCAACGGATCGGCCGTTGTCATCGTTACGGCCAACAGCACGACGTGGTGGTGCTCAACCTGGTGAACACCGCCAACGCGGCCGACAAGCGGGTCTTTGAGCTGCTCGCGGCCAAGTTTCGCCTCTTTGAGGGGGTCTTTGGTGCGTCCGACGGCGTGCTCGGTGCACTTGAGAGCGGCGTGGACATTGAACGGCGGATTGCCCAGGTGTACCAATCGTGCCGCACAACCGCCGATATCCACGCCGCCTTCGATGCGCTGCAGGCTGAACTGGAGGCCGAGATCGCCGACCGCATGGAGCGGACGCGCCGTGCGGTGCTTGAACACTTCGATGACGACGTGCAAACCCGTCTGCACGTGCATCGTGAGCAGGCGCAACAGGCCCTCGAGGCACACCAGCGCACCCTCTGGTCACTGGCTCGGCACGAGTTGGCCGGACACGCGGACTTCGCTGCCGATGCGCCCCGCTTTCGCTACCACGGAGACCTGGCACCGCGTGGCTGGTATGCGCTGCTCTGGCCCGATGCCGACCGGCTCGGTGATGCGTTCTTCCGGCCGGATCATCCATTGGCTGCGGCGCTCATCGAGCGGGCGCTCAGCCGCGAGTTGCCGGCTGCCCAACTCACGCTGCAGTTCAGCCAGCGCCAACCGCCAGTGTCCGCTTTGGCCGAGTTCAGCGGCGCCAGCGGCTGGCTGGTGTGCGGGCAGTTCACCGTGCATTCACTGCAGACAGAGACGCATTCCGTGCTGGCGGCCGTCAGCACCGATGGCCGCGTCCTCGATGAGGAGCAGGCCCGTCGTCTCCTCACGCTGGATGTGGTGCAGGAGGTACCGGCGTCGTTCGCTGCCGTGGCGCTCGCGGTCACGGCAGCGCGGGAGGAGGCGTGCCAACGTGTGCTGGCGGAGGTGGAGCGTCGCAATGCCGGCTGGTACGATGAGGAGGTGACCAAACTGGATGCCTGGGCCGACGATCTGCGACTGTCACTGGAGCGGGAGCTCAAGGAGCTCGACCGGCAGATAGTGGAAGCCCGAGGAGTGGCCCGCGGTGCCGATACGCTGGCCGCCAAGCTGGACGCGCAGCGTGCGCTCAAGGCGCTTGAACAGCGCCGGAACGTGGCTCGGCGCGAACTGTTCGACGCCCAGGACCGCATCGCCGAACGTCGGGACGAGCTGATTGCCGCGGTTGAGCGGCAGATGGCGGTCCAACACGCCTGGAGCGAACGGTTCGTGGTCGGGTGGCGGCTGGTGTGAGCTCACGTTGAAAGTTTCTGCAGACACTCCCTTCCCTAAAGGACGGAAAGTGTGTAATCTTTCACTTGCACAGTGAAAGTCTGACCATAAGCTGTCCTTCCAGGAATGAAAGATGGCCCAAGATCAGCCGGTATCCCGCGAACGACTACGCGATAAGCTCTCTGAAGCGATGAAGACCGCCATCCCGCCGCGCATCGCCCGTGATGTGCGCGTGCCCGGGATACCCGGCAAGGCCCTGGCGGTTGTCGGCGTGCGCCGCGGTGGGAAAACTTCATTTCTGCTGCGCCGCATGGCCGAACAGATCGCCGCGGGGCGCTCGCGCGAGTCGCAGCTGCTCCTCGAACTCGAGGACGAGCGACTCGTCGGCCTCACGGCGGCCGACCTGGGTTGGCTTGTCGAGGAACATGGTCGCCGATATCCCCACGTACGGCAGGGCGGTACGCTCACACTCTGTTTGGACGAAGTACAGGTCGTGCCCGATTGGGAGACGCTCGTGCATCGCCTGCTGGCGGCGGGAGACGTCGAGATCGTGGTCTCGGGATCGTCGTCCAAGCTGCTGAGCAAGGAAGTGGCCACCTCGCTCCGCGGCCGGGCGATGGAGGTGCTCGTCCACCCCTTCTCCTTCCGCGAGACGCTCCGTCACGCCGAGTCGGAACCTGCAGAGCCCTGGGAGCGGCTGGCCGCCACCGAACGCGCGGTGCTAGATCAGGCGCTGCAGCGCTATCTCACGGTGGGCGGATTTCCCGAGGCGCAGCGTGCAGACCCGATCGATCGCAGCGACCTGCTCACCGGGTACGTGGACACCATGGTGCTGCGCGATGTGATCGAGCGACACAGCGTTACCAACGTGCGGGCACTGCGCTGGCTGCAAAGGCACCTGCTGGCCACACCGGGCGGTAGCGTGTCCGTCAAGAAGCTCTACGACAGCCTGCGTTCGCAGGGGATCGGCGTGGGAAAGGACACCGTGTACGATTGCGTGAACCATCTCGAGGATGCGTTCCTGCTGCGCAGCATCACCATGCACAGCAGCTCCGAGCGGCAGCGCATGAGCAACCCGCGCAAGGTCTATCCGGTGGATCCCGGACTCATCGCGGTCTACGAGACTGCGGGACGCACGCATCGCGGGCGGGCGCTCGAAACAGCCATCCTTCTGGAACTGGAGCGCCGGAGATACGCGGTCGACTGGTACCGTACCGAAGAGGGATGGGAGGTCGATTTCCTTGCCACGCGCGCAGGTGCGACGCCGCTGCTTGTGCAGGTATGCCTCGATACCTCGGCCGACGACACCTGGGATCGTGAAGTCCGCGCCCTCATGTCAGCGTCCGCCGCTAATCCAGAGGCAGAAGCTCTGCTGGTCACCCTCGATCCGACACCGCCGGCGCGCGAGTTGCCGGGCCGCCTGCAGTGGATGCCGGCGGCACGGTGGCTGCTTGAGCCATGAACGCACTGTCAGACCCCTATTGCACCATACCCGCATGACGCGCTCGCAGAAACTGGAACTCACCTGGGTGGGCAAGGACGACCGTCCGCGCCTCGAACCGCGCATCCTCATCGAAGACCCGGCGCTGTCGTACCACGCGGCGGCACGCGTCACGGCAAATGATCGCTTCGACAACCTGCTCATTCAGGGCGACAACTTGCTCGCGCTCAAGGCGCTGGAGCAGGAGTATGCGGGAAAGGTGAAGTGCGTATTCATCGACCCTCCGTACAACACCGGGAGCGCGTTCGAGCACTACGACGATGGTGTGGAGCACTCGCTGTGGCTATCGATGATGCGCGACCGAATAGATGTGCTCTATCGCTTGCTTGCGGGCGATGGAATTCTGTTCGTAACGATTGATGCGAACGAGCTATTCTACCTCGGAGCGCTGCTAGACGAGCACTTCGGCCGGAGAAATCGAATCGAGGTCGCTACCTGGAAGAAGAGCTACGGTGGCGGCGCAAAATCACGGTTTTTTGTGAACCAGCATGAATACGCACTCTGCTATGCAAAGGACATTGCAAGATTGTCGCCATTCCTCCTGCCTCCTGACCCTAAAGTCCTCAAGTACTACAAGTATCAGGACGAGTACTTTCACGTCCGCGGACCCTATCGACTTCAACCGCTAGCTACCAACAGCATGGATCGCAGGCCAAATCTACGCTATAGGATCGTTAGCGATGACGGCGAGGACATCTGGCCGGAGAAGCAGTGGCAATGGAACGCCGAGCGCGTCACCGCCGCACGCGCGCGCGGTGAAATCGTGATTGTAAAGAAGTCCGGCAAGTGGTCCGTGAACTACAAGCAGTACCTCAAAGATCAAGCCGGTGAAGAACGGGGGGCAAAGCCAGTCTCGGTTATTGACGGGCACTATACGCAGCACGGTACCAACGAGAGCGTGGCGCTCTTCGGTCAGGACAACAAGTTCTCGTTTCCGAAGCCGGAAGGTCTTGTCGCCTATTTGATTGGTTGTTGCACCAGTCCTGGCGACCTCGTACTCGACTCCTTCCTCGGTTCCGGAACCACCGCCGCCGTCGCGCACAAGATGGGCCGCCGCTGGATCGGCATTGAACTAGGCGATCACGCCGTTACTCACTGTGTACCGCGCCTGCGCAAAGTGATCGATGGCGCCGACCCCGGCGGTGTCACAGCGCAGTCCAATTGGAAGGGCGGCGGCGGGTTCCGTTTCCTGCGCCTCGCGCCGTCGCTGCTCGAGCGCGATCACTGGGGCAACTGGGTGGTGAGCCGAGAATACAACGCCACCATGCTCGCCGAGGCGGTGTGCAAGCTGCATGGGTTCCGCTACGAGCCCAATCCGCAAGTGTTCTGGCAGCACGGCAGGAGCACGGAGCGCGACTACCTGTACGTGACCACGCAAACGCTTGATGCGCGCCAGCTGGAGTGGCTCAATGAATCGGTTGGCCCCGACCGCTCGCTGCTGGTGCTCTGTCGCGCCTGGCTGGGTAGCGCCGAAGCGTGGCCCAACCTTTCGCTCAAGAAGCTTCCAAACGCGGTCCTCGGCCGCTGCGAGTTTGGGCGGGACGACTACTCGTTGCGCATTGCGGCCCTGCCCGACGCGCCCGTATCAGCAGCCGATGACACGGAAAGCACCAAAGCCCAACCTGAAGAGAGCGGTGCCCCTGGGCAGGCCCAATCCCGGAAGGCCAAGGCGAAAGCGACGAAGCGTGGGGCACAGAGCGACCCGCAGACGGACCTGCTGGCCGAGGGCGACGCATGAACGAGCGTGCCGTTCGCGAGATAGCGCAGCGCCTTTCGCTTCGTAAACCGCAGCATGATGCGCTGGCCATGCTTGGCAAACTGGCCACTGCCCTGCAGCTCCCCTCCGCGGATGCCGATCGCCGCGCATTCGCCGCCATCAAGACCGGCGATCGCGAGGCGCAACGTGAAGCCTGTACGGCCGTGGCCCCGTCGCTCATCTCATTCGATCGAGCGTTTCCTAGCGCCACCTTCGCACTGGCCACCGGCGTTGGCAAGACACGGCTCATGGGCGCGCAGATCGCCTATCTGCATCGGGTGCACGGCATCCGTGACTTTCTCGTAGTCGCGCCCAATCTCACCATATACGACAAGCTGCGGCGCGACTTTACCCAGAACACGCCCAAGTACGTATTCGCTGGCCTGCCGGAGTTCGCCGCCACCCCACCGGAGCTGATCTCCGAGGACTGGGACACCGGCCGCGGCGTACGAGGCGCTGGTGGCGATCTGTTTCAGGAACGCGTGTTCGTGAACGTGCTCAATATCTCCAAGTTCGACTCGAAGGAAGGCGCCCGCATGCGCACCCTGCGGGAGACGATCGGGACAAGTTACTTCGAGTACTTGGCTGGGCTCCCCGATCTCGTTGTGCTCATGGACGAGTCGCATCGCTATCGAGCGGCTGCTGCCGCGACGGCGCTCAACGACCTGAATCCGCTGCTCGGGATAGAGCTTACCGCCACGCCGCAGGTGCAGCGCGGTACCCGGGTGGAGCCGTTCAGCAACGTGGCCTATCGCTATGGGCTGGCGAACGCCATCGCCGATGGGTTCGTGAAGAAGCCCGCCGTGGCCGGGCGCAGCAACCACCCAGTGGACACCAGTGATGTGGAAGCTCTGGACCGAATCAAGCTGGAAGACGCGCTGGTACTGCACGAGCAGGTGAAGGCCGAACTCATCGCGTACGCCGACCGCGAGGGCGTGAGACGGGTAAAGCCGTTCGTGCTCGTGATCGCCCGCGATACCCAGCACGCCGAGCAGCTGCAGGCCATGATGTCGGCGCGCGACTTTCACAGTGGCCTGTACGCCGGCCGTGTGATCACGGTGCACTCCAATCGGACCGGCACCGAGAAGGACGAAGTCATCCAGCGGCTGCTGCGGGTGGAAGATGCGGATGAGCCCACGGAGATCGTCATTCACGTGGAGATGCTCAAAGAAGGATGGGACGTCACCAACCTGTACACCGTGGTGCCACTCCGGGCGGCCAACTCCCGGACGCTCGTGGAGCAGTCAATCGGGCGCGGGTTGCGCTTGCCGTACGGCAAGCCCACCGGTGTCCCGGTCGTCGATCGGCTGACCATCGTGGCCCACGATCGGTTCCAGGAGATTGTCGATGAGGCGGAGCGCGGCGACTCGCCCTTCAAGATCGATCGCATCGATCTGAGCGAAGGCGATGCGGCGGCTCCGTTGGTGGCGCTCACTGTGGTGCCCACCATGGAGGCCATGCTCAGCGCGCCGGTCGTAGTGCAGGGTTCAGCTTCGAGCCCCTCCACCGTGGAGCCACCTCCGTCAGCCGCACCGACGGTCGCTCAGCCGGTGGCCAGCGCCCCGCCGTTATTCGCCAGCGCCGCGGAGGCACGAGTCGGCCAGGTGGTGTACGGGGCCCTGGATGCGTTCCGCACCTTACCCAGCAGCACTCAGCTTGCCGATGCGACGCAGCAGGCGGCCGTCGCAGCGATGGTGCGTGAAACGCTCAGCAAGGGACAGCTGGAATTCGGCGGCGACGCCAGCGCCACCGCCGTCGATGTGGAACGGGTCGTGTCGCAGGTCCTGTCCGCTGTCGTGGGGACTGTCATCGACATCCCCCGAATTCTCCTGCAGCCACTGGGTGAGACCATTGTCACGTACGACGACGTGCCGCTCCCCGACGGGGGTATGCGTTTCGTGCTGCCGGAGCAGGAGATCGTGGTGCGTGAGCTACAGTCACGTGAACAATTCCGAATCGCCGCCGGCTTGCCTGCCACCGAGGCGCGCATCGAGAACTACATCGTACGTGCGCTCATCGACGAACCGGACATCGACTACGACGCGCACGGTGACCTGCTGTATCGGCGTGCGGCCGAAGCGGTAGAGCACATTCGCACCTACGAGCCCGATGAGGACAAGCTCCACGGACTCGTCGCGTTTCACGCCCGATCCATCTCGGCCCAGATCGCCAGGCATCTGCGCGCGCATCGTCACGAAACGCCTGCCGGCTACGAACCGGTGATTAGCCATGGTTGGAGTAAGCCGGAAGGGCGCAGCCGCACCGTGGCTCGGGACGAGCCGATCACGAATTACCGCGAGCCTGTCACCAATAGGGCGCGTATCCGCCAGATGCGATTCGGCTACATGGCACGGTGCCTCTTTCCCGAGGTCCAATTCGACTCAGACGGGGAGCGGCGCTTTGCGGTGCTCCTCGAAGATTCCGCCGATCGTGCCACGCGCTGGTTCCGCCCGGGCAAGGCGGACATTCGCATTTACTGGAGTGCCGACCGCCAGTATCTGCCGGACTTCATCGTCGAGACCTCAGCCAATCGCCTGATCGTCGAGATCAAGGACCCCGAGCAGATCGTGGACACGGAGGTGCAGGCCAAGGCGCGGGCCGCGGTCGAATGGTGCCAGCACGCGAACGCGCACGCGGCGGTGCACGGCGGCAAGCCATGGCGCTATCTGCTCATTCCGGATGAGGCGGTGCTACACTCGGCGACGATCAATGGTCTTGTCGCGCGCTTCGCGGTCAGCTAAAGCAGTGGTAAGGTCGTAATCGCCTGCGAATCCTGGCGACAAGGGTTCGTACTATTCGGCATTCTTTCAGCTATCGATTGGGATCGAGCGAATGATGAAACTGGTATTCATCATTCGGCACATGGCGGAGCACGATCTCAACACGCCAACGACCGCTGACCTGAGGGCGCTCGGGTATGATCTCAAGGGCATCTATCGCGCCCTTGAGTTTGATGTGCCCTATGGAGATGGTGAAGCGACTTCGTCTGTAAACTCGCAGATCCACGATTTCCTCACAGAGTTTGCAGGATCCACCCGTTATCACAACCTCAAGTCCGTCACTATGGCTTCTGGCGGCCTCAGGCCGCGGGTATCCACGAGGCCTTACACGCACGCCTCACGCCTGTTTCGATCTCCGCACCGCGTGCGGTGCGGGCCGAGGCGCCGCCTGCCACACTCCCCGTGGTCCCACGCTGCACGCAGAGCGGCCAAGGCCACCTGTACCGGACGCGGCCGCCGCGCCGAGCGAGTCATGCCTTGGCTCGGTTGGATCCGCCATGACCCGTCCCCCGCGCGCTCAGGTCCTCAACTCTCTCAGTGCGCCCGCTTGCCGGATGCGCCGCCGCGGCGTGCCCACGCGTCAGCCGACAGCCCCTTCCGACCACGGCGACCGGCTCGTGGTCATCGCCACATCAATACATCGGCTCTTGCCTCAGCCACCAGCAGATCGCTGGGCTGCCCACCGCACACTGGCGGCGGGCTCACACCCGCAGCAAACTCCATAGTTGTGCAAGTACACCCAAAGTCCCGCATCTGATGAACAGGCAAATCCCCGCGGTCGCCTGGGGTTAGTTGGAGCGGGGGCTGTCCGCTCGGGGGCCCTCCTTGGTAGGGCTAAGCAGGGCGCCGAGTTCACGGAGCCGGTAGCTCTGGCCGTCGATGTGAATGACCGCGACGTGATGGAGTAAGCGGTCAAGGATGGCAGTGGTCAGGATTTCGTCACCGGCAAAGATCTCCGGCCAGTCCCGCACATGCTTGTTGGAGGTCAGCAGGATCGAGCCGCGCTCGTAGCGGGTCGAGACGAGGCGGAAGAAGAGATTCGCCTCCATGCGGTCGAGTGGACGGAAGCCGACTTCGTCGATGATGAGCAAGCCGCAGTTGAAGTAGCGCCGGGCCCGTAGGCGGGCGGGTGGGGTCGTCGCGTCCGCCTTCAGCACGTGCATGAGATCATCGAGCACGAAGTGCGCGACGCTGAAGCCGTTCTTGATCGCGTTGACGCCGAGCGCGGCGGCCAAGTGCGATTTGCCGACACCGGGCGGACCGAGAAACAGCACGTTGGTCTTGTCGCGCAGGTACTGACACGTCGCGAGCAGATCGATCTGGCGGCGATCCGCCTTCGGCTGGAAGCCCCAATCGAAGCCTTCGAGTGTTTTGCCGGGCGGGAGCCCGGAGAGCTTGAGCATCGTCGCGATGCGCCGCTCATCTTTGCGCTCGAGCTGACTGGTCAGCAGCAGATCGAGAAAGGTGAGCGGACTGAGATCGTCGCGGGCGGCCTGCTCGATCAGCTCAGGCAACACCGCCGCCGGATGATCGAGGCCCAGGGTGGTGAGCTTGGTGATGACCGGATCGAGCCCGGTCTGCGGCGCGGCTGGCCGCACGGGGCGCTTGGCGAAGGCCATCACCGGCCTCCGGTGAGCGCCGCCAGCAGCGCGGTGTACTGCGCCATCGGCCGCGTGATCGCCTCGGGCGCGGGCAGGCGCTCCGCATGCGGGACCGTCGCGAGCTGCTGCCGCGCGCGCTGGCCGAGTGGCGTCGGCGCCAGCACCGTGGCGGTGCTCGCCCCGAGGTAGTGGCGCTCGTCGATCACGAGGCGCTCCACGGTGTGCCGTGGATGCTGGGCAATGACCTGCCCCTCGGCCCACACCACGACCTGCTGCGTGGTGCCGCGCACTTCGACCGTGCGCCCCACCCACGCAAAGGGCACCGAGTAGCGCCGCCCCTCGAAGCTCACGAGGCAATCGCGACTGACGGGCCGCGCGACCACGCAGTCGAACAGCTCGTGCAGCGTCGGCAGCGGCCGTAACTGCGCCTGCTCCGCTTGGAAGGCCTCGGCGATGAGCGTGCCCGTGATCGGACAGCGTCGCGTGGCATGCCACTCGGCACAGCGCTCGTCGAGTGCCGCCTGCAGCGGGACGAGCTCCGGCCAGTCGTAGGCGAACAGATCGGCGAAGTCCACGCGGCTCGTGCGCACGCTCCGCTCCGTCTTCCCCTTATCGCTGCCCGTCGCCGCGCGACACGGATCGACCGCGAAGCCGCACGCGCGCGCGAACGCCATGAAGGCGGGATTCAACACGGCCGTCGGCCCCGCGCCCGAGGCCACCGCGGTCTTCAAGTTATCGACGCGAATCCAGCGCGGCACGCCGCCGTACCGCGTGAACAACGCCAGGTGGCCCGTCTGCCACGCCAACTGATCCATGACGGGACTCAGCCACACGAACCGGGCGCGCGAGTGCGACAGCGTACCGATCAAGCCATGCAGCGGTCGGCGCGTGCCGCCGATGCGCACGACGACATCGAACCAATCGTGCTGGGCCTGCATGCCAGGCGGCGTCTCGACCCGCCGCACGGCCCGGGTCGGCCGCGCCGGGTAGTGCCGCGTCAGATGGCGGCGTACCGACTGATAGCTGCCTGTGAATCCGAACTCGCGGCGTAGCACGCCGTGCACCACCGAGGCCTCGATCCGGTCCATCGCCTCGCCACCCACGCGCGGATCGTCGAATCGCTGCAGTACCGCCGTAATCCGCTCCCCCCAGCCATCGAGGACGGACGCGCGCGCTCGGCGCCCATCGGGCGCGTCCTCGGGCCGCGCCAAGTGATAGCGCAGCGTCGACTCATCGACGCCCAGATCTCGCGCGACCTGCCGAACCGGGACGTCCCGGCCGACCATCTCTCGTGCCACCATCCGGTGCTCCTGCCGCAGCCGCGCCATCGTCTCCTCCGTGCCGGGGGCGTCGGGCTGCGTCGAGCCCGGTCACGAAGGGGGGCCACCGGTGGCGGCCCCGTCAATGGCGGCTGCGGGAATTTGCCTGTTCATCCCTGCGGGAATTTGGGTGTTCTTCTACA
>NZ_DLHL01000008.1 GCF_002483225.1 Gemmatimonas sp. UBA7669
CCGGATTTGAGGTGTCCACCGAGGATCGGGCGCGACGGTGTGCTCATTGCCGACGGACAGGGCTCTTCGGCGGCCACGCAGACCATGCTCGATCGCATTCGCGCGCTCACGCCACTGCCCATCAAGTGGTACGTGGTGGGATCCGATCACGGCGATCACACCGCCGGCAACAGCGTGCTGCCCGCAGGCATCACCTGGGTGGTGCACCCCAATTCGCTCGCGCAACTCAAGCGCGACTCGGCCGCCGCCGCAGCGGCGGGTCGGGCCGCGGTCATCGTGCCGCCCCGCGCCATGAGTGGCAACGAAGAAACCATCAACCTCGGCACCACGCAGGTGGTGGTGCGCTTTCTCGGTCGTGCACACACCGGTGGTGATCTCATGGTGCATCTGCCGCGCGAGCAGATCCTCTTCATGAGCGAGGCCTACCTCAATCGTGTCTTCCCTGCCATGCGCTCGGCCTATCCCAGCGAATGGGTGGCCGTGGCCAATGCGGCGCTCGCCCTGCCCAACGTGCGGCACTTCATTCCCGGCCACGGTTTCATCGAAACACCCGATGTGTCACGGGAAGAGCTGGTGACCTTTCGCGACGCCATCGTGCAGGTGAATGCCGAGGCCAAGCGACTCAAGGGCCTGGGCCTGTCGCTGGCTGACGCAGTGAAGCAGGCGCAGTGGGGCGCGCTGAGTGGTTGGTTCCTTGCCGAGCAGCAGGGCCCCATTGCCGTGCGCAAGGTGTGGGAAGAGCTCGACGGGAAGTTGCCGCGGTAGGAGGCTGTCTGCTGTCCGCCTATGGAGCCCTACCGCCCTCTGGTTACGACCTGCAGACTATCGGCAAATGCCTGTGCAGGCTCTGACAACCGCATGATGTCCTTTAGCCAGAACTTCACCCGATCCCCTGCCTCGATGCCGGGCAGCGGGATCGGATTCCCTTGTGAATCTTTTGCCTTGGCACGCGGTGAAATGAAGACTTGCAGTCGACGGGACTTTCCTTTGTCATCACGCGATTCCACCATCGCAAACCAACTGCGGGGTTGACCTCCAATCGAGTCAGCCGCGCTCACGTTGAGTATTGCGACGACCTCTCGCTGGTTTGGACCCGCCTCGGCTAAAACTTCACCGTTGCTCACCATCGGTGGTGGCCCACAAGCAATCAACGAACAAAGCGTTGACCAAGTGAGCGTTCGTCTATGGATACCTTGGTGATGTCCCATGCGCACGTGTTTCCGTGGGTTTGGTTTTTCTGACGACGCGACACGAAGAACCGGACTATCTCTACAAGGTACGCGATACACGGTCTAAGGTAAGAACGCGCTCCAACTTCCAAGACCGAGGTCAGCTACGATATTGGCGACGGGCGGATACGAGATTGTCAGGCATTGCCCACCCGTATTGCAGTTTCTGCCGCTGGCTACAATGCCTTCGAGCGCTATTGCATCCTGAGCGATTGTCAGGAAGGCAAAGTATATCGGCGACCCACTATCTCCTTGGTGGGCAACTACAGATGCTCTGGTTTGGCATTGCTCAACGATAAAATCGACGCCCCCGTGGATCGGCAGAAACTCAGCGACACATTGTTCAGTGATGGTACCCGACGTAGTCCCAGTGACGCGCCAGGTCTTTTGGATGGTACTTCCTAAGACGGTAAGCATCGCACCTACAACACGCCATGTTGACCCATGCAGCGTGTTCCCACTGGTTGTCCGTGCAACATGTCCCGGATCTGTCCCCCAGCTAGTTGAAAGTTGGGTGGTGCCTCCATACTGAAACGTTGATCCCAGCCAGGATTCGCGCCGCAATGGAAGACACCCATATGCCAAGAGTGCGAACGAAGCCGCCGGTACACCAGTCGTCCCCGCGGACCGCGGACACCGCGTCCGTACCCGTCGACGCGCAGAGCCTCGCGTTTGCGATGATTCAGGCCCTGATTCCGCTCGGCCTGCACGCGGTTGAGGAGGCGTTGCAACAGGAGGTGCTGGCCTTGACGGGGCCGCGCTATGCGCACGCCGATGGCCGTCCTGCCATCGCCCGCTGGGGGTCGCAAGTCGGCTCGGGCTTCCTTGCCGATCAAGAGGTGCCCGTCCGGCTGCCGCGCGTGCACAACCGCGCGACGAACACGGAGGTGTCGTTGGCGACATACGCGCAGTTGCAGACGCCGCGCGGTGCCGATGTCGGCCTGTTTCGCCGCGTGCTCGGCGGGCTGTCCTGCCGGGATTACGAGGCGGCCGCCGAAGCCGTGCCTGAAGCGTTCGGGTTGACCAAGTCGAGCGTGTCGCGTCGGTTCGTGCGCGCCAGCGCCAAGGCCCTGCAAACGCTGCATGAACGGCGGCATGATGACGCCGAGTGGCTGGTGCTGTTGCTGGATGGGAAATCGATTGCCGACGATCAGGTCGTCATCGCGCTCGGGGTCACCACGACGGGCGAACAGCGCATCTTGGGGCTCGTCCAGACCGCCACGGAGAACAAACGCGTGATCGCGGCGTTCCTGCGCGAGCTCGTCGAGCGCGGCTTCCAGGCGCCCACCGGGCTGTTGGTGGCGCGACGGCGCCAAGGGCCTGAGCGCGGCCGTGCGCGAGGTTTTCGGCGAGGACATCCCGATCTGGCAGAAGCGCAAGAACGTTCTGAGCACGTGCCCAAGACCCAGCACGCGCCGCCGGAAGCTGAAGGCGGCGTACGCGAAGTCCACCCACGGCAAGGCCCAGCACGCCCTGCGGCCGCTCGTCCAGGAACTTGCGAAGCACAACGCGTCCGCCGCACGCAGCCTCGAGGATTGGCTGGACGAGACACTGACGCTCCATCGCGTGGATGTCTTCATGCAGATTGGCATCAGCTTCAAGACCACGAACCTGATCGAGAGCGTGATGGCCCGCGTCGAAGCGAATACCCATCGCATCACGCGCTTGCGGACGAGTGATCAAAAGCAGCGCTGGTGTGCGGCGACGCCGCTCGAGATCGACAAACAGTTCCGCAAAGTGAAGGGCCACCAACATCTCGCCTTGCTCCAAGCCGCACTGCGTGGCGAACTCTTCGCACCAAACGCTGCCGCATAAGCCGCGTCCCTGAAGCACCCGCCCGAGTTTCAACTAACCGCGAGACACTCCCGAGCATAACACGTCCAGAGATACTGATGGCGTAACTGATCCTTCTTAACGCGCGCGCTGATCGTAGCCAGCCCGCTACAGGCGCGCTGGACATCGTGTAGTCACTCTGATATTTCGTCTCGGCGTTGCGGACCGGGGCGTGCATGGAATCTGAACCCATGCAGCTAGGCTGCAGGGATGCGCTGGCCGGCGGCCACACTACGCGCAACGCATGTCACTCACGCCACACTCTTTCGGCCACAACTACCGCGACGGGCGCCATCGCCAGTATCACAACTTATGACGAAGGGACACGATCCGCCTGACTCGAATCCCTTTGCTTGTTGTTTCGCACAGTTCTCCTGGTAACTCCGAGGTCGTCAGCAGAGCCTTCTAAGTCTACCTCGGAAACCGGACACCAGCTTGCCAGGTGATCAGTGGCGACCACGATGTGCTGCTGGACTTCGCTGCTCCTGCAGACGTAGTCTCCAAGGTCAGTCGAGTCCAATGTGCGGACGTGGAAAGGACCGCCCAGCGAAACAAGACCAGAGAAACTTGCCCGCCTGCGTGAGGGAGAACACGACGTTCATCGTCTGATCCTGAAGCGCGATATCCCGACCGCCCAGTGATGACCCCGCCCCTCAACACGCCTTCGACTTGGAAGGGCCCCCGATTCAGCCGACCACCGAAGCCCAAGCCTAGGCGCGTTGCCCCCTCCACCCTAAGACCACCCGTAGTCGTGCCAAGCGCCGGATCAACAGGAATGCAGAGGATGTCACCGCCTCCGGAACCGACGAAATGGTCCAGCGAAAACTGAGGGAATACACGCCCACGACCTTGCACATCGAGACTCAAGGGTATGCTGGAATCTTCGCAGTTGGACTGATAGTTGTCGTGCGAGGTCGAAATACCGGCCCGCACCGACACCTCCGCTCGAGACAACTGCGCCTCCAGCGGCAGAGGCCCGAGCGCCATCAGGGCAGCTGTCAGAATAATAGCAAATGCAGGCGTGTTGTCTGGCTTCATGCGAAATCTCCGTAATGGTGGGAATCCACGCTTGTTACCTCCGTGGAAGCTTTTCGGCAAGATGCCGGTCACTTCCATGAAGGTGGTAGTAGGCTGGCCTCAATGCTTCCGAGCAACAGAACCAAACGAGCACCCACTGTCCTGTTGCTCAGAAACATTGTTTGAGTATTGGCGTGGAACCGGATGCCCGATCAACAGTTCGTCGCAGATGCCTGATCCGGGAATCTCAGTCGAACTTCCAAGCCTGTGGCCCTTCTACACCCGCATCAGACCAGACCTAGAAAGGATTGCCAGGCGGAGCGCCATAGCACTCAAAGTTCGTCCCGTCGGCCTGCACCGTGAACGTCGCGGTCGACACGGTGCTCGCCGCGTCGGTTACGGTCACCGACACCCAATGAGAACCAGCGGAAGGGAATGCAACGGTGATCGAGTTCGAGCCCGTGCTGACAATCACGCCATCCGTAGTCATGGACGAGAAGCTATACCCACCCGCTCCCCCGGTGGCGTGCGCAGAATAGATGAGCTGGCAACTGCCAGACGCGAGCACATCCGTCCATCCCCAGATATGGGCTTGCAGTGGGCTTGGCGGTACGGGGCCAAGATACTCCCAGGATCCCCCAAGATCGCTCTCGATGCGGTCTATTCTGCTAAAGTATTTGCTGTTTCCCTCGATCTCACCACTCGAGTGAATTCCCAGCAGACCGGCCTGAACACCACCTTCAGATGGGTTGTATGGCAACCACAGAAAGACCGGGCTACCGCTGTCGCCATTTTCTGCCGCATAGAGAGCCTTGTCCGCGCAGGCGACCCGCTTGAACCACGAATCTTCCTGAATCATGGCAGTGACGCAGGTGTGCGTGACGGCTCCACTTGTCCAACCGGTCACGGCGCCGATCTTCTCCACTGTCATCCCGGCAACGGCGGTCCCCGTCGACGCAATGCGAATGTACGGATCGCTCAGCGAGACGGTGAGATTGCCGGTGTTTCGCGACGAGGGCTTGGCGATGAAGCCGATCCGATAAGGCACGGCGCCGTTTGACTGAATGAACGCAGCATCAGCGCCACGGCACTCCGTCGGAGGCAAGGCACCGCAGGTGTAGCCGGAGGGGTCAACGGACTCCGTGCCAATTGTTCTCGTGAACGTCTGCCCGAACGAATTGTACGTCCCTCCTGTGCCGTACATGTCCTCCGTGCAATGCGAGTTCGTGACGAATCCGATAACGTTGTTGCGCTTGGCCGTGAACCCGAGTGTGCATCCTTTGTACCCGGATGCGAGTGCGCGGTGAATCACCAAGCCGGCGACAATCGTGTCTGCCTGTCCCGTGAGACTACTGGCCGTAAGCATCGACGCCGACGTGGCTGCATAGCTCTTGGTATCGGGCCTCGCGGGGGCAACGCGCTCAGCGCGCACCCAGTCTCCGGATTGTTCTGTCAGGGCAAGATCCCGTCTAACTCGCGCGACGACGCTTTCTAGGTTCCCGGAATAGCCCAGGGTGATCGAGTTCGCGCGCTCATCCAGATCCAGGAACTGAAGTTGAGGATCCTGACCAAGCAGGAGATCCGCGACCCTGTCTCGATAAGTCGAGAGCTGCGCATACGAATATTTCACCCTCTTCGCACTTACACCTGCGATGCGGCGCCCGCCGCCCGGGGGAAAATCCGCTGTTGCTGCACGGACTGACGAATGAACGACTCCGCGGCGGCTCGGTCCGCCTCATTCGCGATGTAGACGACGAGCTGATCCCCTTCGTAGGCAAAGCCTGCAGAACTGGGAGCTATTTTTGACAGCTCGATAAAGAGCTGCTCTCCCGATACAATATCAAGCGTTCCTTCGTCGGACGCATGAGATGCCTGCGCAGGGGGTGAGTCGACGCTTGGCCCAGTGTTATTGAAATCTCTGCAGGCCGTGGTCGCCGAGAGGGCCAGCAGAGAAAGCCAGCCAGCGCTTGCGAATCGCTTCATCATACACCTTAAGGTGAGAGAATGGATGGCAGTGCGTCCACATGGTGATTGGACATACAGCAAACAGCGGCGTCCCGATCCCCTCGTCAACTCACTCAGGTGAGCTTTATCACATCAGCATGATGCAATCGCGGTGGGCTATTTGATCTGGTCCGACGCACCTTAAACTCTGCACAACACCGTTGGCGATAGGGCATACCAAACGCTGCAGTCTTTGAAAGAACCTCGCTTGGTTGCAGAGCTAGCGTCCCGGGTGCGGGTTGTAGCTCAGCTGGTCCGCCCCTTCGTACGAGCGCGGCTTCGATCGACTTTTCTGTGGATTCCTGACTACAAGCTGCAAAGATAACTACGACAAACGCGGACAGGGGACGCACTTGTTGGATTCCTCGCGTGGACCTAGGGAATCTCTGATTAAGTAGT